>NZ_JBWBEW010000028.1:0-62984 GCF_056148915.1 Microvirga sp. jy35
CGCATGCCCCAGCCTTGCATGTACACGGCTCAAAGGGAATCCTCAATCGGACTCTTCTGTCAGGCGGAAACCACTAGATGAGATCATCCAGACCAGCTGCAATACTAAGACAACCACACTAAGACAACCACGCGCCTGATGAAGTGGCAGGGCAGCCCGCCTAAGCGGCTGATCACTGATAAGCTCAGATCTTACGATGTCGCCCGTCGTCAGGCTATGCCGTCGGTAGAACACCGCTCGCGCAAGGGGCTCAACAACCGCACGGAAAACTCTCATCTGCCTCTGCACCGACAAGATTGGGCGATGCAGAGCTTTCGCCGACGATCACGTCAACGGCGAGTACTGCTCTGTACTCGTCAATGAAAAAACTCGCACCGAGGGAAATGAACGACTTGGGTCGTGCAGAAGCTGAGCTTGACGGGCAGCCTACGGCTATACTCAGCTAATGTGGCATCCCCGAGCATCCAAATATGACATCTCCTTTTGAAGGCCCGCTCCAGCTTGGTGCGTGGCCCTCGCGCTTCGTTCTCAGAGGTGCCACTTACCTGCCATCATGAGCATATCGCTCAGTTTCTAAGTCGCCGCGCTTGAGCACTACAGGTTGCTTAGATCCATAATACTTCAATCGGGTGTTGAATTTGTTTCAGCTGGAGGATGAGTGCCTGGCGATCTGTAGGCTGGCACAGTTGGGTCGGACGGCATCCATTTTCATAGGAAACCTCGCTCCTGAACGTCAAAAAAGTATTGGAGCAAGCCTAGATTCGTGTTGGCACGTGTCGGCGCCGGAGATTACCGTCAGATGTAGCGAGAGCCGACATACAGTCGGCCGATTGGGAGCGAGGGTCACTGCGGGCATCCGTATCGGCCTGGAGGAAACGGACATGGAGCCGGATCTCGAAGTCGTTCAGATAAGGCCTGGCGAGTCATTCGCCGCTTGGTCGCACGGCTACCCCTACCGCACAGTGCGCTGGCACTTCCATCCCGAATACGAACTGCATCAGGTCGTTGCCACTAAGGGCCGCTACTTCGTCGGTGACTTCATCGGCGCGTTCAATCCTGGCAACCTGGTGCTGACCGGACCGAACCTTCCGCACAACTGGGTGAGCGACGTTCCGAAGGACGCAATCGTTCCCTTACGCTGCCGCATCATCCAGTTCAGCGAGGGTTTCATCAGCGGTGCCATGACGGCATTGCCTGAGCTCGCGGTCTTAGCGCCGGTTTTGGAATCCTCTCGGCGCGGCGTTCTCTTTAGCGACGAAGTTAGCCGCGAGATTTCGCCTCTGATGGCCGAAGTGATGGATGCGCAGGGTGTGCGACGCATCGAATTGTTGATGACGATCGCCGGATTGTTGAGTCAGGCGAAAGGAACGCGACTACTAGCCAGCGCCAGCTACCTGCCTGACCCTTCCGGCTACATGTCGGCAGGAATCAACAAAGCGCTCGCCTATATTCGCGAGAACCTGACACGGCCGTTCAGCGAGGCTGATCTTGCGGCGATTGCCGGGCAGTCGACGAGCGGGTTCTCACGTGCGTTTCGCCAGCACACCGGCATGTCCTTGGTGCAATACGTGAAACGTTTGCGCATTAATCTCGCTTGCCAAGTTTTGATGAGTGACGAGCAGGCCTCGATCACCAGTATCTGCTACGAGGTCGGCTACAATAATTTGTCCAATTTCAACAGGCAGTTTCTGGCTGAGAAGGGCATGACACCCTCTCAGTTCCGGCGTCTGCTGCTCGACAACATTAACTCGGCCAAGATCAGACACGGAGGCACCAGGAGACAGCACACCAGCCATCGAGAGAACAGCCCGGCCGTACAAGGAGGCCTTCGACCAGAAGCACCCTGCTGAGGGCGCGCCAGGAGGCGGCATGTTCTATCAGAGACTATCGACGAGACAGGCAGTCTGCCAACCCTATAACAACGACCTTTGGGAGAGAAACGAATGATCAAGTCTTCATGGAAACTCGGCGGCCCTACAGCGCTAACTCTGTTCCTGCTCGCCGGAACCGGTGTTGCCATGGCTCAGAATGCAAAAGTGTCCAACGCCACAGTTGCTTTTCTGATGCCCGACCAAGCGTCCACGCGCTACGAAGAGCATGATTTTCCCGGCTTCAAGGCCGAGATGGGAAAGCTCTGCCCGACCTGTAAGGTCATCTATCAGAACGCCGACGCGAGCGCGTCACGCCAGCAGCAGCAGTTCAACTCTGCAGTTTCGCAGGGTGCGAAGGTGATCGTGCTCGACCCAGTGGACTCCGCCGCTGCCACTTCGCTAGTCAAGCAGGCGCAGAGCCAGGGCATCAAGGTGATCGCCTATGACCGCCCAATCCCCGATGCGACCGCGGATTTCTACGTCTCCTTTGACAACCAAGCCATTGGCAGGTCCATCGCAGAATCGCTGGTACAGCACCTGAAGAAATCGAATGTAACCGCCGCCAGCGGCACAGGCGTTCTGCAGATCAACGGCTCACCGACCGATGCGGCTGCGGGCCTGATCAAGAAGGGCATTCACGAGGGTCTCGACAACAGCGGCTATCCGATCTTGGCCGAGTACGACACGCCCGAATGGGCGCCTCCAAAAGCTCAGCAATGGGCCAGCGGCCAGATCACCCGTTTCAACAAGAACATTCTTGGTGTCGTGGCGGCCAATGACGGCACGGCCGGCGGCGCCATTGCCGCGTTCAAGGCCGCTGGCATGAATCCGGTCCCACCGGTCACCGGCAATGATGCAACGATCGCGGCCCTTCAGCTCATCATCGCTGGCGACCAGTATAACACGATTTCCAAGCCGAGCGAGATCGTGGCAGCGGCCGCCGCCAACGTCGCTGTCCAGCTTTTAGCTGGCGAAACGCCAAAGGCTGAGACGACGCTCTTCAATACGCCCTCCAAGCTCTTCGTCCCTGCCGTGGTTACGGCTGAGAACCTGAAGGCGGAGATCATCGATAAGAAGATCAATACCGCCGACCAGCTCTGCTCTGGCCGTTATGCCGAAGGCTGCAAGAAGCTGGGCATCATCCAATAACTCGCAAACTCCGTCCGGCGGTTTCGGCGGCCGGACGTCACTTAAGGCGTCCTCCCGACGCTTCAAGGATCATGGAAGCGATGGACAGAACCCAAGGGCAACACGACGAGCGCGAACTCGTGCTCAGCCTGCATGCCATTTCGAAGAATTTCGGTGCCGTATCGGCTTTGACGGATATCAATCTGGACGTGCACGCGGGCGAGGTCGTGGCGCTCGTTGGCGACAACGGAGCCGGCAAGTCGACGCTGGTCAAGATCCTTGCTGGCGTTCATGCTCCGAGTTCGGGCTCGATCACCTTCCGCGGCAAGCCGGTGACGCTTGCCGACCCAGCCACCGCACTCGAACTTGGCATTGCCACGGTGTTTCAGGATCTCGCGCTGTGCGAAAACCTTGATGTGGTCGCCAATATCTTTCTCGGGCGGGAACTCAGCCCTTACCGGCTCGATGAAGTGTCCATGGAGTTGAGGGCCTGGACCTTGCTCAATGAATTGTCTGCCCGCCTCCCCAGCGTACGCGAGCCGGTGGCCTCCCTTTCCGGCGGGCAGCGCCAGACTGTCGCCATTGCGCGCTCCCTGCTGCTCGAACCCAAGCTCATCCTCCTTGATGAGCCCACCGCCGCCCTCGGCGTCGCCCAGACCGCTGAGGTGCTCGACCTGATCGAGCGCGTGCGAGACCGCGGGCTCGGGGTGATCATGATCAGCCACAACATGGAGGACGTGCGCGCCGTCGCAGATCGCATCGTCGTGCTCCGGCTTGGTCGGAACAATGGTGCCTTTGAACCTGACGCTTCCAATCAGGATCTCGTCAGCGCAATCACCGGCGCGAGCACAAATGCTGTATCGCGCCGGATTAGCCGGCGTCAGGCGCAAAGTGGACACACCCCAGCACCGGAGGGACGCCGTTGACCAAGACCGCGGAGCAGAGTGTACAGGCGGCGCCAATGCTCGACCGCCGAGACGAGCGAGTGAAGCATGCACAAGGGATTGGCGGCTCGATTCACGCCTTCCTGGACAGGGTCCGGGCGGGCGATCTCGGCTCGCTCCCGGTCGTGGTCGGTCTTGCGATTATCTGGACCGTTTTCCAGAGCCTCAATCCGGTCTTCCTGGCCCCCAACAATCTCGTTAACCTCCTGTTCGACAGCGCGACCGTCGGCGTGATCGCGCTTGGTATCGTCTGCATTCTGATCGTCGGAGAAATCGATCTGTCGGTGGGGTCGGTCAGCGGCTTCGCCTCCGCGGCGGTTGGCGTGCTGTGGGTAAACCAGGGCTGGCCGGTCGCAGCGGCCATCCTCGCTGCAGTCGCTTTCGGTGCCCTGATCGGCGCGGTCTACGCTGTCCTGTTCAACCGCTTCGGCATGCCGAGCTTCGTCGCCACCCTTGCTGGCCTTTTGTCGATCCTCGGCCTCCAGCTCTATCTCCTCGGCTCAACCGGCTCGATCAATCTCCCTTACGGCTCGCCACTGGTCGATTTCGGGCAATTGCTCGTTATCCCCGACCCGGTGTCGTACGCGCTCGCTGCCCTCCCTGGAATCGTGATGTTCGTGCTGGGCTATCGCACAGCGACGCGCCGCCGCAACGCCGGGCTGTCGGCCCAGCCGATGGCAAGCCTGCTGCTGCGATCCGTCGTCATCACCTTCGTGCTGGAACTCATCGTCTACTATCTTAATCTCGACCGCGGCATCCCATGGATGTTCGGCCTGTTCGTCGGGCTGGTCGTGGCGTTGAACTATGCGCTGACGCGGACCAAATGGGGCCGCCAGATGCTGGCCGTGGGCGGCAACCGCGAGGCCGCTCGCCGCGCTGGCATCAATGTCCGCTTCATCTATCTGAGCGCGTTTATGCTCTGCTCCGGGCTTGCCGCGGTCGGTGGTATTCTCTCAGCCGCGCGTCTGGCTTCCGCGAGCCAGCAGGCGGGAACTGGCGATGTCAACCTGAACGCCATTGCCGCAGCCGTCATCGGTGGAACCAGCCTTTTTGGAGGACGAGGCAACGCCTATTCGGCCCTGCTCGGCATTATCGTCATTCAGTCAATCGCCAGTGGCTTAACGCTGCTCGATCTCTCCTCATCACTTCGGTACATGATCACCGGTGCGGTGCTTGCCATTGCAGTCATTGTCGACTCGTTGGCACGCCGCTCGCGCGCCTCCCATGGCCGGGCCTGAACCAACCAAGCAAAAAAGGGAAAGCTATGGGCGAGAAGTTGTCCGGGAAAGTTGCAGCAATCACCGGAGCCGCCTCAGGCATTGGTCTCGAGTGCTCCAGAACTCTGCTGTCCGAGGGCGCTCGCGTGGTGCTGATCGACCGCGACGAGAAAGCCTTGGAAACCGTGTGCGCGGATCTCGGGCCCCAGGCCATTCCCCTGCGCCTCGATGTGACGGATCCGACCAGCGTGTCCCACATGATGCCCCAGATCCTCGAACGGACGGGGCAGCTCGATATCTTCCACGCCAATGCGGGATCTTATATCGGCGGTGAGATCCTGAAGGGCGATCCCGATGCCTGGGACCGCATGCTGGATCTCAACGTCAACGCCACATTCCGGTCAATTCATGCTGTGCTGCCTCATATGGTGGAACGCAAGATCGGAGATATCGTCGTAACGAGCTCCATCGCTGGTCTGGTCCCCGTAGTTTGGGAGCCGGTCTACACGGCTTCTAAGCACGCCGTGCAGGCCTTCGTGCATACGGTGCGGCGGCAGGTTGCCCCGCATGGGCTGCGCGTCGGCGCGGTTGCGCCTGGCCCTGTGGTCACAGCCCTCATCAAGGATTGGCCCAAGGAAAAGCTTGATGCGGAGTTGGCCGCGGGTGGCCTGATGCAGCCCGTTGAAGTGGCCGAGGCCGTCCTATTCATGCTGACGAGACCGCGAAACGTCACAATTCGCGACCTGGTCATCCTGCCGCAGAGCAATGATCTTTAAGGCTTATCGGATGCGCGGCGAGCGTCGCTATCATCTCTCTGGTATCATTTGGACAATTGACTGCCATGGCAAACCACTTTCTCGGCATCGACGTTGGCACCGGCAGCGCGCGAGCCGGTGTTTTCGACGAGCGCGGAGCTCTGCTGGCTTCGGCCAAGGCCAACATCGTGCTGTGGCACGAGGCTGGCGGCATCGTGGAGCAGTCGAGCAATGATATCTGGCGCGCCGTCTGCGCATGCGTGCGCGAGGCCGCGCGCCATGCTGGTATTCCTCCGAAGTCTGTTGCAGGCGTCGGCTTCGATGCGACCTGCTCTCTTGTCGTATTGGGACCGGACGGTGAGCCTTTGCCCGTCGGCCCGTCCGGCAATCACGAGCGCAACATCATCGTCTGGATGGATCATCGTGCGACGGAACAGGCGCGACGGATCAACAGCACAGGCGAAACCGTCCTGAACTACGTCGGCGGCGCCATCTCCCCCGAGATGGAAACACCCAAGCTACTCTGGCTGGCCGAGAACATGCCGGAGACTTTTGCGGTGGCATGGCAGTTCATGGACCTGGCCGATTTTCTGACTTGGAGGGCCACAGGAAACCTCGCGCGCTCCGCCTGCACCGTAACGTGCAAATGGACCTACATGGCGCATGAGAACCGCTGGGATGCAGGCTACTTCAGAGCCGTAGGGCTTGGCATTCTGGCCGATGAAGGCTTCCGCCGCATCGGCACTGAAGTCGTCCCGGGCGGAACCCGGCTCGGCGGCCTGACCCCTCAGGCGGCAGACGACATGGGCCTGGAGCCCGGAACACCTGTCGCGGCCGGTCTGATTGATGCTCATGCTGGTGGCGTAGGAACGGTTGGCGCACGTGGCGATGCCGGCAGTATCCTCACCCGCATGGCCTATGTATTCGGCACCTCCGCCTGCACGATGTCAACGACGGCGGAGCCCACTTTCGTCCAGGGTGTATGGGGTCCCTACCACTCGGCCATGGTACCCGGCCTCTGGCTCAATGAAGGCGGCCAATCGGCAGCCGGTGCGGCTCTCGATCATCTGGTGCGGATGCATCCCGCTTCGAAAGAAGTGGAGGCAATCGCCCGGGACAATGGCGTGAGCCTCAGCCAGTGGCTGTCGTCGGAGGCGGAGAAACGCGGCGGAGCGCCGGCAGCCCCCGATCTCGTGGGAGGCCTGCATGTCGTTCCCGAATTCCTAGGAAATCGGGCTCCGTTCGCTGATCCGGATGCGCGTGGCCTGATCGCTGGACTTGGCATGGAGGCGGGTCTCGATAGCCTCGTGGCGCTCTACCTGGGCGGCCTCTGCGGACTGGGCTATGGGGCCCGGCAGATCTTGCAGGCGCAGCATGTGAAGGGCATCGCGATCGACACGATTGTCGTCAGCGGCGGAGCGGGCCAAAGCCCGCTTGTGCGGCAGATCCTTGCCGATAGCACGGGCAAGCTCGTTGCAGCCACGACCTCCCAAGAGCCTGTGCTCCTTGGTTCAGCGATCCTCGGCGCCGTCGCCTCGGGGCAGTATTCAGATCTCGCACAGGCCATGCTGTCAATGTCGGAGATGGGCGAGATCTATCGTCCGAGTCCGGCATTACTTGACTGGCATCAAAAGCGGTTCAAGGCATTCGAAATGCTTCAGCAGACCGCGAGAGCCATCCGGTCCATGACCTGAGGAGCCTAGGGGCTGGCGGAACCGTCATGCGTCGCACCTAAGCATCCCATAGCAGGGCCGATAATGTCCGGGCGTCACGCCGTCCACCTGAATCTGCCGGAGGCGACCGAATGCTTCCGCCATGGCGGCTCGGAGCCTGCGATGCGTCTCTGACCCGACATGGAACCTGTCCACCGGGCTGACCTCAATGAGCGATCCTGCATCAAGGAACGCTACTTCCCATGCCTGGGCAGCGCAGGAAGGTGAAGCGACACCTCGCGCACGCCGCTGAAATCGAACCCATCGTAACCAAGCCCCTCGGTGACAATCCTCATCACGATCTCAGGTCGCGATATCGTGTCTGGCTCGCAATGCCAGATCGGGGCGATCGGTTGTGATCTGACGGACGGGTTGGCTCAACCAGTGCTGAAGATCCGCATCATCGTTCGGGACCCAGGCGCCGATCCGCTCCGCCCCGAACGCCTCGGAGAATCGCTCCAGGGTATGGATTAGCAGAGACTTTTCAACCGCTACGTAGATGCCGGGAATTGCCCTGAGACGATCAATTGCTCGATCCAGCCCTCCCAGCATTTCGGAGGAACGCCGGTCAATGGAAGCGAGCACCGGAACTGCCGGATCGAGCTCCCGAACGATCTCGAGCACCTCCAACATGAAGCAAGTCAGGATCGATCTTTTCTCAAGTCCATGGCGGCAAATGGCTTCCAGAACCTTGGCTTCCATACCGGCATAGGCGCTTCCCATCGAGTCGGTCTTCAACTCGATATGAAGTTCGAGCGAACTGTCGCCGAGTACTTCAAGAACCTGGTCGAGGCTCGGGACCCCCTCCGTGCTGTCGCGCAGCGTCGTCACCTGGAGTTCGGCTAACGTCCGAGCCCCCACTGGTCCCGATCCTGCCGTCGTCCGCTCGAGTGTCGGATCGTGAATGACCGCGAGTTGTCCATCTGACGTCATATGCACGTCGAACTCTACCCCCTCGATGCCTAACTTGGTGAGCCTCCGGAAGCCTTCCAAGCTGTTCTCAGGCCACAGATTCCGTGCCCCGCGATGACCGATGATCATGACCATGAGACCGCCCTATTTGCTGCTATCCACGAGGCCACGCACGAACCACCGCTGCATGACGAGAACCACCAGAACAGGCGGGAGCATAGCAAGGAGCGCACCGCTCATCGCCACGTTCCAGGCTGGCTCCGTGTCAGAGCGCGGGATGAGGTGCTTCACTCCTATGACGGCTGTGGCCATATCCTTGTCGGTCGTAAAGAGCAACGGCCAGAGATACTGGTTCCAGCCGTAGAGGAACAGGATGATCGACAAGGCGATGATGTTGGAGCGCGAGAGCGGCAGCAGGATGGTCCAGAAGAAGCGAATGGCCGAAGCGCCGTCGAGCCGCGCCGCCTCAAGAAGCTCTTCGGGAACAGTGAGGAAGAACTGCCGGAACAGAAATGTGGCGGATGCCGAGGCGATCAACGGCAGGATGAGCCCCTGATAGGTGTTCAACATATTCCATTCGAGTGCGATTTCGATCCGGTTGCCAGAGATCCACTCCCAATGCTTCTGTATGTTAAGGAGGTCGATCAGCCACTGGATCGGCAGGGCCGCATTCGCCACCGCCTCGTAAGTCGGGACGATCCGCACCTCCACGGGCAGCATCAGCGACATGAAGATCAACCAGAAGGCAAGCATGCGGAACCGGAACCGAAAATAAGTGATGGCGAAGGCGGACAGGAGCGAGATCGCCACCTTTCCGATCGTAATTCCCAACGCGACGATGAGCGAGTTCACGAGGAGCTGACCAAAGTCAACCTTCGTCCAGGCGGTCGCCAAGTTCTCCAGGAAATGACCGCCTGGGAGCCACGGCATTGGGACCTGCTGCACCTCCTCCATCGTCAGGGACCCTGCGATGAAAGCGAAGTAGAGCGGCATGCATACGAGGATGATCCCGCCGATCAGGAGCAGGTGGCAGATCGCTGTGAGAATGGGGGAACGTTCAACCATGGTCAGATGCTGTAGTTGACCTTACGTTCAATGTACTTGAACTGTAGCAGGGTTAGGAGAAGCGCGAAGGTCATCAGCAGGACAGATTGGGCGGCCGATGATCCGAGATCGAGATTGATGAAGCCGTCCTGATAGACCTTGTAGACCAGAATGTTCGTCGCTCCTGCCGGGCCGCCGCGGGTGACCGCGTCGATGATGGCGAAGGTCTCGAAGAATCCGTAGACGAAGTTCATGGTTGTAAGAAAGAAGAGCGTCGGCCCGAGCAGCGGCAGCGCGATTTGGAAGAAACGCTTGATCGGCCCCGCGCCATCGACGGCGGCGGCCTCCATCAGGGATCTCGGCACGGCGAGCAGGCCTGCAACGAGGAAGATGTAGTCATAGCAGATGTGCTTCCAAGACGCCGCGAGGACCACGAGCAGCATCGCGTCATGACCGTTACGGTTCGGATCCCATGCGATGCCCAGCGACTTGATGAAGAATGCGACAGGTCCAACCGTCGGATTGAACAGGAACGCCCACATGACACCTGCGATGACAGGCGCGATCGCATACGGCAGAAGAATCACGCCTTTGTAGGCGGACTGGAAGCGCACCACCCGGTCCGTCGCGAAAGCCAGGACGAGCGCCACAACGATCGTCACCAAGTTCTGGGCAAGCGTGAACCAGATCGTCACCCAAATGGAGTTGCGGTAGGTCTCGCTCGCGAAAAGGGCCGTGAAGTTGTCAAACCAGACGAAGTGGACCGTTGCACCGAAAGGATCCGCCAGGAGGAAGGCCTGCATTAGCGCCCGAATAGACGGAATGAAGAAGAAGAACAGGAGGATGAGGAGCTGCGGCAGGAGTAGCAGGGCCGGAAGGCCGGTGGTTTGAAAGTGGGCGTGCTTGAGGCCGGGTTCGTGAGTGGTTGCGACCACGTCAAATCTCCGCTCGAAAGACAGTGAGGCGGCATGGGCTGCGATCCCAGCCCATGCCGCCTCGTTGCATCAGTACTTGCCCTTATTGAGACGCTCGTACTGGCGGAGGATTTCGTTACCCCGCTTCACGGCGTCATCCATGGCTTGCTGTGCGTCCTTTTTGCCGGCGAATAGGGCCTCGACCTCCTCGCGCTGGGCGAACATGGCCTGCGTGAAGTTGCCGAAGTGGAAACCAAGCGAGTTCTCCGTCGGTGTACCGCGGTTGAGCTGCTGAACGGCGATCTCGCGGGTCGGGCTCTGCTTATAGTAGCCCTCGGCCTTTGCCATCTCGTAGGCCCTATTGGTGAGCGGAACATATCCTGTCACCTTGTGCCACCAGAGCTGTGTCTCGGGCTTCGCGAGGAAGTCGAAAAAGGCTGCGATCGCTTTCTCCTCCTCGGGCTTGTGGCCTTTGATCACCCACAAGGCAGCGCCCCCAATGGTGCTGTTCCTGGGCTGGCGCCCCTCCTCCCACGGCAGGAAGGTGGCACTCCACGCGATCTTGGCGGTGCGCTCAATGCCGCTATGCGCCGCCGTCGAGGCGAAATAGGTGGCGCATTTCCCGGAGGTGAAGAGCTGCTCTGGGCTGAACCCTTGGCCAGCGATCTGCAACACGCCGTCGTCGAGCCACTTCTTCAGGCGCGACACCTGCGGCACAACGAGTGTCTTGTTATAGACGAACTCGGTGTCGAGGCCGTCATAGCCGTTTGCCTTGGTGGCGTAAGGCTGATCGTTGATGGCGCTGTAGTTCTCGATAAGGCTCCAATGGTAGTCCGTTGCAAGTGCCGTGCCGCATTCGGCAGCGCCCGATGCCTTAATGGCGTAGAGCTGCTTCTCGAACTCGCCCCATGTCTCCGCCGGCTTGTCGAGCCCGACCTTCTGGAACTGGTCCTTGTTGTAGAACAGGATTGGCGAGGAGGAGTTAAAGGGCATGGCGGCGAGCCTGCCCTTGTAGGAGTAGAAACCGGCGACGGGTTTGATGAGGTCAGCCCACTCTACCTTGTGGCCGGTCTTGTCCATGAGATCCTGAACTGGGACAATGGCGTCCGAGAGCAGCATCGTCATGAAGCCGCGCTCATAGATCTGAACGATGTGAGGCGGGCGCTTGGCGCGATAAGCTGCGATGGTGCCGTTGATCACCTCGTCGTAATTGCCCTTGTTGATTGCTGTGACCTTGTACTGGTCATGGGTCTCGTTGAACTTCTTGACTAATTCGTCCACCCGCTCGCCGAGGACTCCGCTCATGGCATGCCACCATTGCACCTCGACGGGCGCGGCCCAGGCCGCAGTCCCTGACATGATGAGCGCCAGCGCCCCGGTGGCGACGCGTGGTATCGTCGAAGAAACTTTCATGGTGTTTTCCTCCCTTTCGATCCTTGCCCCTGGTCTCAGGCCGTTGCGGCGCGCTGCCCCTGCCCCTTTGAGCGCCGTCCCCAGAAGCCATCATCCGCCATGAGGGCGGCGATGCCCCTGTCGAGCCATCCGAGATCGTCGAGAAGATCCAGGATGGTGAAGCGCCGGCGGATGAGCCGCGCACGGCGATAGTCTGCGGCCAGCTTCGTCAGCGGCACGCCAAGATCGGCTGGATGCGCCGGCGCTCCAGCTTCTTGAAGCCAGCCTTCCATGGTGCCCGGCAGAATGCAGGACTGTCGCAATTCCTCGCGTAGCGCGGGCCAGTTCGCCGCGAGCGCTGCGAGGCGCTCGCTCCGACGTGCCGCCCGCTCCAGCTTCGCGCGCATCTCGGTGCGTGCGCTGTCGGCGATCTGCGGATCCGCGAAAGCTGCTGTAATCTCGGCCTGAACCTGCTCGGATGAGGACGCTGCGCCGATGGTCTGCGCGATCACGCGCTCGTTGATGTCCTGCGAAAGGAACCACTCGTAGAGAGCCAGGATCGCAACCGTCCCGATCCCCACGCAGGCCCCGTGGGCAGCAGGCTCGCCTTGGTAGGTCAGGCGCTCCATTTCCCAGACATGGGAGATGAGATGTTCAGCGCCGCTCGCCGGGCGCGAATTGCCGTGGGCCTGCATGGCGAAACCAGAGACGAGGAGGCCGTTGACGAGATCGCCCAAGGCGGCTGGATCGCCTTGACCAACCTCCCTGGACCGGGACAACCAGCCTCGGACGTTATCCTGCACCAGCGCGAAGGGCTTCGGATTGATGGCCTCCTCGCCAAGAACGTCAGCCATCTTCCAGTCGGCACCGGCGACAATCTTGCCGGCAAGATCGCCGTAGCCCCAGCCTGCCATGCGGGTCGGGGCCCGCGCGATCACGTTCAGGTCGGCAACAATGCCGACGGGGGGTGCGCAGTCCAGCGTGCGCTTGAATCCGGCGTCGAGCAGCGCGGCGCCAGAGGCGGCGTATCCGTCCATGGAGGCCGCCGTCGCAACACAGACGTAAGGCATACCCGCGAGCGTAGCCGCATATTTCGTGAGATCGTTGATGACGCCTGACCCGACCGCAACGGGAAGCGCTGCCCGCTCCCTGAGCACGCCAGCAAGGTCCCGCGCGATGCTAGCCTGGGGCTTCACGCGAGGCGCGGCTTCGAGGACGACCGGCGGGGCAGCGGAAAAGCCGGCTTGTTCCAGAATTGCGAGTGCATCGCTGCCCGCAGCCTCCATGGTGTTCCGATCGGCGACAAGCAACGGCCGCTGGCTTCCAGTGGCTCGTATGGCGTCTGGCAGAGCTGCTAGAGCCGATGGAGCGACGAACACGAGGCGCGTCGTCGCCTTCTGTACCGCTTCATCGAGCACCTGCGCCTGATCTGTCATCGATCCCTCACTAGCGATACATTTGAATAACGTGTATTACATTTGTATGACGCTGCCAATGGAATTTCTCCTGGCATCCCCCCTGTTCTAACCAGAGGATTTAACGGATGATGGTTCCGATATCTTGTTCTACCCCGGCGAGTGTCTTGGTATGATCGAAGTACATTCCGACAAAGGGCTCGGTCAGATCTTCTGCGGCGGACGCGTGGCTAGGAGGGGCTGCGCACCTGCTCGTTGCTTGCATTGGACGAACACCCGAGCCTTGGTCCAATGCTGAACACGGCAGATAATTCACTCGAGGCCCGGATCGCTTGGCTCTACTTCATGGAAGGCATGACGCAGGCGGACATCGCGCAAAAGCTCGGCATAACGAGGCTTCGGGTGAACCGGATGCTCGTGGAAGCCCGCACAAGTGGTCTCGTCAGCATTACGCTCAACTCGCGGTTCACCACCTGCGTTGAGCTCGAGCAGCTCCTCATTCGTGAGTTCGACCTGAAGGGTGCCGTCATAATTCCAACACCCGAGGATCCCGATCTCGTGCCGGTCCTGCTCGGGCAAGCGGCAGGCGAGTACCTTTCGAATTTTCTCGAGACGAACGATGTGAAGGGCCTCGGATTGGGTTGGGGCGCAACCCTGCGCGAGACTATCCGCAATACGCGCCCAGGCCGGTATCCGGATTTGTGCATCAATTCGATGATGGGCGGTCTGACGCATGGACTGGAACTCAATACGTTTGAGACTGCGAGCAGTCTCGCTAACCGCCTGAATGCCGAATGTGAGTATCTGGCTGCGCCCATCTACGCGGGAAGCCCCGAGTCCCGAGACATCATATTGGCGCAGGACGTGTTTCGCGAGGCGTTCGAGCGGATTTCAGGCAATGACGTTGCGCTGCTCAGCATCGGCGATCTTTCGCTCCGCTCCCTGCTGATCCGCTACGGCGTTCCGCGAGACGTGAGCACTGATGAGTTGGTCAGGCTCGGTGCAGTCGGAGATATCTTGGGGCAGTTCTACGATGCTAACGGTCGGCTCCTCGACCATCCATTGAACCTTCGTGCGATCGCGTTGCCGCTTAGCGAACTCTCACGCATTCCGACCGTCGTTCTCGCCTCCGGTGGTCAGAACAAGATCCCTGCCATCGCGGCAGCCCTCAAGGCCCGGTTCGGCTCAGTGATTATCTGCGACGAGGACACTGCCAGGGCTGCCCGTGACCTTGCTCTTGCTGGCGAAGTGGCCATGAAGCCGCGGACGAGGAGACACCGCAGCCGCCAATAAGCAGCTGCTACGATCCGTGTCAGCCGCTTGCATAGGCACCAGCACCTCGGCGGCTTTGTTTCATTAACCTGAAAAGGGCAAAGCGAATCCTGTCGAACGGCTCACCCCGGCCAAAAGACCGAAGAGCTGGTTGACGGGACGGATTTCGCCTATCGCGCCGGGCTGTGTCAGGAGGTAGAGCCCACAGCGGATCATGCGCATGACCTCGAAGCCTTTGATAAAGGCGGAGACTGTTCTCATCCTTCAGGTGCTAGTCTTTGCCCCTAAGCATATCACTTAACGGGCGAGTGAGAAGATTGTCCGCAAATTTCAGAATGCCCTTCGCTGAACCTGAGTAGATGCTCTGAATAGCGAATGGATAGCGGGACGCCGCTGTCATCAAAATACGCTACAGGGCCGAAGCTAAGGTTTCGGCGTGATGCACATGGGGGCAGCTCTGATCCTCACTGCTCCCGGTCGAGGACGAGAACCCGTTTTAATTTCTGGTTCCTATTCCCATAGCGTTTGGCTCCCAGGAACAGCCTAAGCTCCAGCGCCATTTTGAATTGGGGCAGCGGCAGGTCACCATCGACTTGGGTCCCCAAGATGTCGTGAATGCCATAGCGGCACTCCTCAATGATTGCCTCGATCTTGGACAGCCGGCTGTCGGAAGAGTCGTCGGCCTCAAGCGCGCAGCGCGGGCTGAACCGATCGAGGAGCTGTTCTGGGCCGACGGCTGGAAGCGGTACCTGGACGGCTTCGCCGAACTCGCGGCGATCACGCGGGAACGTGAGATGGAAGCCGATGGCATGGCCCTAATGGCGTGAGCGGATCCCAGGCCGAACGAACGCCTTCGGTCCGAAGGCGTTCACGGGATTAACGGTTTTTTCCTCGCATTCCACAGACCAAGAACGAAACACGAACAAATTCCTGGCGAGCGGGTCCGGGAATCAGTAACCTCGCTGCTCTCGAGGGAGGTGACGATGACCGATCAGGTTCAGACCGCTTGCGACACGGACCGGGTGGAGGCCAAGGTCTCGGCCGTTATCGAAGCGTGCGGCGGTGACCTGAGAGCCGCCATCAAAGCCCTCCTCGTCGAGCAGGATATCTTGGAGCAGCGGATCGCGCGCTTGGTATCGGCGCTGTCGTATGGCTACGTCCGGGGAAGTACAGGTGCCGCCCGTCCTGTCCCCGCCCGTCCATGATGCTTTCGGCGTTGCCGCGACCAACCCAAACTCTTGCGCAACCCGGAGGCTCCACTCCCATGCTACACGGTCATTCGAGAAAGTCCCGCCGTCTCATGACACCGGAAATCGCCGATAGGCTCTTGGAGTTCCTGCGGCCGACCCGCCATCTTCTCACGCGAACGCTGACCGACATCCCGATTGGCAGCCAGGAGTACCGACAGATCGACCGTGTGGTGCAGGAGATCGACGCTCTGGCCAGGATCCTGATCGGGGATGCGACCTATTACTATCGCGAGGACCATCCGACGGATCCGCGGCGCCCCGATCAATAGACGAAGCCAGGACGCGAGAAGGCACGCCATCGAGAGGGAGCTTGCCTACCTACAAACACGTCCATGACAGGATCGAGCGTGGGATCACCGAAGGGCACTTCCGGCCGGACACGGCCGCCGCGGCCTTGGTCCGCCATTTCGGAGCGGTCATCCAGGGCATGTCAGTCCAGGCTTGCGATGGCGCGAGGAGGAGCTCGCATCGCTTGCCGCCATCGCCAGTGCGGAGGTGGATCTAGCCATCGGACGTCCGGCTGAATTCAGGGCATGGGAGTCTCAGATCACCCGCGAGGAGCATTGGCAGGCTGATCCGGCCAACTGCCAGATCAGGCGGTTGGCCGACACTTCAGACGTCCGGATCGTCGAGCAGGCGGGAGAGCGTATTTCGACCTAGGGCGCTCGTCCCGGGATTGGTGCGCTCGTAGTACCAGACCAGCCCCATCGCCTGCTGGAACGCCCATGCCGCGCCGCGCTTCCACTCGACGTCTCCCGATCCGAGATGGCTCCGCACAATCTCCCTCCGGTCTCGGTCAAGAAGATGCCACGCAGCCACGAGGTCCAACGCCGGATCGGCAGGTCCGAAGCCGCCGGCATCGAGCACACCCACAAGACGCTCGCCATGCACAAGAAGGTTTGCTGGAATGAGATCCCGATGGCTCATGACCTCAGTTCCGGATGGCGGCAGCTCCCGCAGCCGGGCCCACATGCGACGCAGGCGAGCCACGTCGAGCAGTCCCTCGCAGTTCCTGAAGCAGACTTCCATCCAGTCATCGTGATCGGGAAGGTTGCCGCCCCTGCCCCGTCCGTCGAAGCGGCGACCCTGAGTGTCCGCGGCCCGCAACGCTGCGATCAGGTTCGCGATGTCGAGGGCAAACGGCGTGGATGCCGCAAGCCCGTTTGGCGTTGCAACCTCGCCCTCGATCCAGCTCTGCACCACCCATGGCATTGGGTAGACTGTGCCGGGTTGGCCAAGCCCCAATGGTCGAGGAGTTGCAAACGGGGAATGCCTCGCGAACTCCGTCATGGCCGCCACTTCCCTGCGAAGCATCTCGGCGCACTCGACCGGCTTCATGGCGCGCAAAGGGAACCTTGCGGCGTCACTCGATCCAATCCGGAAGATTGCGTTGTCGGTACCGGTGGTGTGGAGTCGCTCGATCGGCTCATGGCGATACACCGGGAACTGATCGACGATCATCCCGCGAACGATGTCGGCATCAATGGGAACCTGGTCGTCGTGCATCATGGTATGGAAGAGGGGCGCAGAGCTATTCATTCCGAGTCATCGCACTCAAGGATCACCGCTTTCGCGTGACCTTATACGCTCGGCCGGACTTGTCGTAGGTGGTCCATTCCCCAACCTGCTTTCCGTCGTCGAAATATCCCGATCTCAACTTCGTTCCGTCTTTCCTGAACCATTCCCAGTAGCCTGTCGGGACATCATCGATGGTCTGCCCTCGGGCCCACAGGCTCCCATCCTTGTGGTAGTGAAGATGCTCCCTGGCCCCGGGTGGCTTCGCAGTCATCTTGAGAACCTTTGCAGGTGACGGGTACGTCGCGGCCCAATAGACACGAGACATGGTCATGTTGGGCGACGTCGCCTACCAATATCATATTTGGGCGTCTCGCTGTTCTAGCGACCTAACAATCGGCAGGGTTGGGATCCTGCCGATGTCAGGCATCGCATTGTCTCAAGCGGCGGTCGGCACTTGGTCGAGAAAGCCAACGACCTTGGTGAGGCGGCCGTTCTCGAGTGTTGCGAAGTCGGTACCCTTGATCGGACCGTCCCCGCCTTCGGGGCCGAGCTGCCAGGAGAAGCGCACCTGGTCGCCGTAGCCGTCGGGCTGTCCCACGAGGGCAAAGCGGAAGTCCGGGAACTGGCCGTGCACGCCTGCGATGAGAGCATCGATCTGGTCGTGGCCCTGCCCCTGCATGAGGGGGTCAAGGTAGGTGCCAGCGTCGCTCCAGAGGTCCGCGAGCATGGCTTTGCGGCGGCCCTGGTCGGTCTCGTTCCAGAGAGCGATGTAGCGATTGGCGATGGTTGCAGCGTCAGTCATGGGACGTCTCCTAGCGGTGGGGTGGATCGATTGACGGTTAGAATGCGGATGGCTTTTCGGATGGCGAGTGCGTGCGCCCTCAGGGGGTGCACGCTTGGGCGATCGAGAGGCTGTTCTCGTAGAGGCGATGCCGGGTGATACGGCCGTTCTCCACGGTGAGGTGCAGCGCGAACGGACCCTCGAAGGACTTCCCGGTCGCATGGACGGTGCCCGACAGGTGCCCCATCAGGACGGCGTCGGTGCCGTCGACCAGGAAGGTATCGACCGAGGCTCTCGCGTCCTCGGGCACGGTATGCTCCATCAGTTCCGTGAACAGGGCTGCGCATTCGGCAGGGGTGGAACGCGGGCGGATCCACGGGGCGGCCGGGTTGTCGGCGAGCACCCAGTCGACCTCGTCGGCGAACAGCGCGATGAGCCGCTCGGTGTCCCCGGCCAGCCGGGCGGCGAGGAAATCCTGCACGACGGACCGGGTGGTCTCGGCGACAGAATTTTCGGCGGTCGGCCTCTCCGTGGTGGCGGTGGACATGACAGTCATGGTGCACTCCTTGCTGCTGCGCCCAGTGAGCGTCGATAGGCTTGATACTGACGGGGAAGGGGAAGGCGGTCGATTACCTCAGGGGTAAGGAGTGGCTGACCTCTGAAGATCAGCCGCAGCCCTGGGCGGCGCAGGGCGTTGCTCGCCTCTGTCGCGAATCCTGGCTGATTAACGTGGTAACCTCCTCATGAAAGCGCTTCGCTCAGGAGCAACATGGCGCAGAGGACTACGACCCCACCAATGAGACGATCAAACGCTCTTTGGTGGTTTGGTCTCACTAATGCGTCTTTCAGGCTCGTACCCGCGAATGCCCAGGCGAACAGCGAAGCGCTGGTCACTGTTGCGATGGTGATCGCAAGGCCCAAGATCGGCTTGAATCCCGAGACGGCAACGTGAGATCCATCAGCCATAGAGGCAACCGCGCCAGATACGAGCAGCCAGGCTTTGGGATTGACCAATTGAAACAACGCGACGGTGCTAGTGGTGCTCGGCAGCTGCCCACGCCATCGTGATGCCCCCTCCCCAGCACGGAGGATCATCACACCTCCCACCCAGAGGAGATAGGCACTTCCAGACAGCGCTAATAGCGTTGAAATTCTCGGGTCAATGATCAGTAATGCCGTCACTCCAGTCGAGACGATCCCGAGTAGGATTAGAGATCCCGTTACGACACCTGCAATCGCAGGAAGTGCTCCTCGGATTCCACCATCCATAGCCGCGCCTAGGACAATCAAATTGTTCGGACCCGGCGTTATGGATGCGGCGAAGATCAGCATTCCGACTGAGATGAGCATAGGCATCTAAATTGGCCTCAATGTTGATGGTTCGATTTCCGCCGTCCCCCCACACCGCAGGGTAACCAGCGCCGGTCCTATGCGCTCGCGACCATGGGGCGCGAACCAATCCATCTCGGGCGCAACAGCTACAATTCCGTATGGATTGTTCTTGTTGTCGTTGACGTATGCGCCCGCACGAATGGCATTGAAGTCGACGGTTCGTGATACGCCAGCCCACCCGTAGAGATCCCGGGCATAAGCCCAGAGGTGCGGTTGATCGACAAGCCGGCGCCGCGCGCAGCGGAACAGTATGTGGTAGACGGCATCAAATCTCACCAAGCTGGGGAACAGACGCTAGTCGCTCTCCGTGATGACAGATCCATGGAGATAACGTCGTGTCGCCAGCCGTTGCTCAAGGACGTCCAGAGTCTTGAACACGTCTGTCACAGCTTCGTCGTAAGCGTCCTGATGTTCGGCAAAACCGGCACGGTAGACGGCGTTCGACAGGCCATTGTAAATCTGCAGGTTCACGGCCTCGATCTCGGCCGCCAGATCAGCAGGTCTCAAGGTGTAATCGATGGCCCCGGCGTTCGGGACAGCATCGAACGCACGCATGATCTTCGCCGAATCGTTGCTGACGATACGCTGATCCTTCATGTCCCATAGGACCGGGACGGTGACGCGACCGGAATAGGAAGGATCGCTCAGCGTATAAAGCTCATGGAGATGCACAATGGAGCGATCGCTGCCAGGAACTCGCCACGGCCGGCCGAAGTTCACGGCATAACCTTCGACCCGAGGCCCTCCAGCCAGTTGCAAAGCAATGAAGCGCTCTAAGCCTTTGATCTGGCGGACCATGATCGCGCGATGCGACCAAGGGCAACTCATCGACGCGATCAGATGGTAGCGGCCTGGCTCTAAGCGGATGCTCTCGATGATGTCCGGTCCCAGGTCCGCCGCAAAACGGCTGGGTGGGCGCTTGTAAGCGCCCCCTTCAACAACCCGGTCAACGTCGCTCCAGCATCCTTCAATCAACATGCCCATGGGTGTCTCCGCTGGTCAGAGATCGATTCTTATCAGGCCTACTCGACCTCGGCTGGTGACTTCTCAGGCAGATTTGGTAATAGGAGGTCACCATGGATCTGTCGCAACTCTTTCTTTCCGAGCGCTGGGCTATGGCCTGCACTGGCGGAAGAGGACGAGGCAGGATGTTCAAGGGCAGGCAATTTGATCAATCAGTAATCCTGCTCTGTGTGCGGTGGTACTTGGCGTACAATCTCAGCCTGCGAAATCTCGAGGAGATGATGGCTGAGCGCGGCATCGCGGTCGACCATGCCACAGTTGGTCGCTGGGTAGTCCGTTACTCACCCGAGCTTCTCGGGCGGTTCAATCAGCGAAAGCGGCCTGTCACCAAAAGATGGCACGTGGACGAAACGTATATTAAGGTGCGCGGGCGTTGGACGTATCTTTACCGCGCCATCGATAGCAACGGCGACACGGTCGAGTTCTGGTTCAGCGAGCGGCGAAATCTAATGGCTGCCAAGCGGTTCCTGCGCAAGGCCCTTAAGCGGCATGGCCGACCTGAGAGGATTGTCATCGACGGCAGCCAGACGAACCGTGAAGCGATCCTGTCCTGCGATACGACAAACCGGCTGCAGGA
This sequence comes from Microvirga sp. jy35, assembly GCF_056148915.1. Lineage (NCBI taxonomy): Bacteria > Pseudomonadati > Pseudomonadota > Alphaproteobacteria > Hyphomicrobiales > Methylobacteriaceae > Microvirga > Microvirga sp. jy35. Next base: position 21,118 of record NZ_JBWBEW010000028.1, read on the forward strand.
CCGATCACGACGGAAACTCAAGCCGATACGGATACGGCAAAGTGCCTACCTGAACAATCTCATTGAGCAGGATCATCGGGCCATCAAGCGGCGCGTTCGCTCGATGATGGGGTTCAAGTCCCTGAGCAGCGCTCGCGCGATTCTGGGCGGGATTGAGATGGTTCACATGATGCGAAAAGGACAGGCGAAATACGCCTGCGCTCAACAACCGTCGCTCGCTGAGCAGTTCGAGCGGCTCGCCGCATAAGCGTCCGCAGCCCGTTATAGTATCTCTCTGTCTCTCACCAGAACTTGCGACAGAACCGCCGACCGATGATGCCTTCTTCGACCTGTTTGCGGAACTCCGAGCCGACCGACTGATCCCCTGATCCTTCAGGCCATCGTGTGGCAATCGCTACCGAATGCCGGGTGGAAGAACGACATCCAAGGTCCGCAGTGGGTCAGGTAGTGAAATTCGGTCACTGGTAGGAACGTCCGACGTTCCTGTCTAAAGCAGAAGTTCGGCCACGTCCGGAATGTACCTTAGCTGCCATTCCGCCGAGTGGCTTTGTCATCGTGAATTCAGCCTGCAGTGGCCGGAGCAAGCGCGCGCTCCGAACTCGCCGGCGCATGGGCGGGCGGACCATCCTGCTGTGACGCGCGTCGCAGGGTGATGCGGGTCAGTTCGGAGGAACGCCCGAGCCTCAAGGCAAAGCCGGGCCAGAGTGCGGTGCCGTTGTTGACGTAGAGCGTCATGGCGCCGACCTGGTACCGGCCCGAGACGAAGCCGTTGTTGGCGCGCGCGACCAGCCGGTCCAGTCCTGGGATCATGCCACCGTGAGTATGCCCGGAGAGTTGCAGCGCCACGCCGCGTGCAGCCGCCTGGACCGCGTTCCTCGGCTGATGGTCGAGCAGGATGATCGGCGTTTCGGACGGTGCACCCTCAAGAGCGGCCGACAGGTCCGGTGCCGGATGGAAGGATCGAGGCGCCGACAGGTCGGTGACGCCGGCCAGCACGAGCGATCCGCCATGACGGTTCAGGACTGTATGATCGTTGGCGAGCGCCTGCATCCCCATGCTGGCATACTGGCGCATCCATTCCTCATAGTCGAAGAAATACTCATGGTTGCCGGGAATGACCCAAACGCCGTCCTTCGCACGCAGGTCGCGCAGAGGCTCCACGTCGGCACGCCGCGCGCCGAATGAGCCGTCGATCAGATCGCCGGTGACTACGATCAGATCAACCCCGAGCGCATTGGAGCGCTCCACCACCGCTTGGGTCCACTCCTTTGGGAACAGGCGACTGATGTGCAGGTCGGTCAGTTGCAGAAGCCTGTAGCCGTCGAACTGAGGCGGCAGGCCCGGGATGCCAATCTCAAGATCCTTGAGGGGTGGCACACGCGTCGCCTGGTACACGCCGACGGCCGAGAGCAGCATGGCCGCCGTAGCGGCCATGTAGCGCACGCCGTCCGGTATGGCTCCGCCGCCCCGGACCAGCCGCACGATCAAGGCGGTCGCGTCGAGGGCGATCTGCATCGCCGCCAGCAGCGCGATTGCCCCGAACGCCCAGTTGAACATCAGCACGAGAGCACGGGGAAACTCGGGCGAGAAGACCGAGCCGGACGAGAGGCGGCTCCAAAGATGGTATTGCGATGCTACGAGCACGGCGATGGCAAGGGCGATCTTCCCGCCCGGTGCCCACGGAAGCGGCCACACGAACCGCGCCAGCACATAGAGGGCGGGCAGTGCAAAAGTCAGGTGGAACATGAACGCCCTTGGATCGAGGAGATAGTGACCGGAACGGTCAGGTGGAGGTCCGATTACCTAGAACGGTCGACGGGGTCGGCACAGAGCCTGTCGCGTAGTCCCTAAAGATCCGCCGCAGGATTGGGTGCTCGGCGCGGCGCTGTCACCTCACGATGTCGAGACCCGTTCCTAGCCACCTCTGCTTCAGAACTCCGGCGCCATCGCTCCTGAGCGCATCGAAACAGTGGCCGAGCTTCTTCACCGGTTGCATGTGGATCACCCGGAAGGGCTGGAACTCTGGCCTGAGGCAGGCGATGGCGGCCTGCTGATCATCTACGGCGCGCTCCCCCGGAGAAAGCCGGCCCTGACAAGCTCACGGTGGGGGCTGACGTAATTTGCCCAAAGCAAGCCGAAGACGGTCGAAGTTGGACGCAGCGTCTGGCTACCTATTGGCTACCTGGGAGAAAACAGCTCAAAGGGCAAATGCCGGCAACCCTTTGATATTGTTGGTGAGCGCGCTGGGACTCGAACCCAGGACCCTCTGATTAAAAGTCAGAGGCTCCGCCTGCAACGCGGCAGCGGATGTTATCTATTATGCTGATCCCGATAGATCGAGCATGGACGCTCTGCGTAGTAATCGTCCGGCGAGAACTGCATCCATCGGGCTGACGACGCCCCCACGGTACAAACTGCTTCGATATGCTCCCGTTATTGGCTTGAGCGCTGATCGGCCTGCCCTCTGCCCTGCTCTCGCACAGACAACACCCGATAAACAGCCAATCCAAGAGCACCAAGGGCTGCCACAGGCATGACCCATGCATCCGGCGAACCCATGGTCCAAAGGGTTGCGCCGCCGATCCCGCACCAGATGAGCGGAATGATCATGAGCCCCCACGGGGGCCGCTCGTCCACGGTCAGCAGGATGCCAAGCGTGGCAAGCACAGTGGGATCAGGCGTGACACCAAAGATCGCGGCCTGCCTCCAATCGCGGCCGACAAGCGGGCTAATCAATGGCTGCGCCACTAGCGCAAACACAAATAGCCCCATTCCAGTCCGGCTGGTCCAATCCCTGTACGGCCGAAACGAGAGCCGATGGCGAACGATCCCTGTCCAGATCAGCAGCACTGCCTCGATGACAAAGCCGATGGCGAAGTAGCGCGCTGCCCAGTTAATCGTGTCGTAGTGCTCCACAAGGTAAGCCCAGGCCGTCCAAAGCCAGCCGGCTGCAAGGATCACCATCACCACTCCCTGGCGGTCCCTTCCGCGATACAGCCGCCACAGGATGACAAGTCCGAGCAGCAACGCTGGAATCTGCGCCGGCCAGATCGCCCGGTTGTAGAGCTCGAACAGTCGGTAATAAGTGCGGGCCGAAAACAGCAGGAAATCCGATGGAGTGTAGGACAGCCAATCCCCCATCAGAGGCTCTTGACATAAGCGATCATGCGGGCCCGCATCGCGGCATCCGGCAACGGTCCGGTGGCAGCCGCCATGTTCTCGCGCACATGATCCACCCGGGTGGTGGCCGGAATGGCGCAGGTCACGGCCGGGTGTGAGACGATGAACTTCAGAACAAACTGCGCCCAGCTCCGTGCATCGACCTCAGCCGTCCAAGCCGGGAGTGGATGGCGTTCCAGGCGATCAAGCAGGCTACCCTGCTGGAATGGCCGGTTCACGATCACCCCGATGGCGCGCTCTGCAGCCAGGGGCAGAATGCGGTCTTCCACCTCACGATCAAGGATGTTGTAGGTCACCTGGATGAAATCGAGCGGATGTTGATGCATCACGCGCTCGAACTCTCGGTGCCGGCGTCCTTCCGAGGTCGTGATCCCGACATAGCGCACCTCGCCAGCCGCCTTCATGGCAAGCAGGGTTCTGAGATGCGCCTCCCAGGACAGGAGATTGTGGACCTGCAGCAGGTCAAAGCGGGGAACCCTCCAGTAGCGGCGTGACTCCTCTGTTTGACTTCGACCGGATGAGCCAGACGAGGTCCAGACCTTGTCGGCCGAGAACAGGTGGGATGGGTGGCCGAGCTTCTGCAGGCCATAGCCGACCACTTCCTGGGATGAGCCGTACATGGGAGAGGAGTCGATCAAGCGCCCGCCGGCTTCGAAGAATGCCCGCATGACCTGGGCACAGCTATCCCGTGCTTCTCTGTCGTTGCCGACGTTGAACGTGATCCAGGTGCCGAGCCCGATCAGGGGCAGGGCCTCGCCAGTCGAGGGAATAGGTCTGGTGAGAACCGGACTCGGCAGTGCGGCACCGGTCAGGGGCCACAACATCGCCGTGGCACTGGTCGCCACGAAAGCGCGGAGGAGACTGCGGCGGCTGAGGGGGAGTGATGGCTGCATCAATAGTTCTCCCGACCCAATCGGTCAGAGGTTGCTGTACTCAGGCGGCTGCGGGCATCACGAGCCTTGAATCTTTATGTTCATGACAACGTGCGCGTACCGTCACGGTGCCCAGAATCGGTGGGCACCGCCTGCTTGGAGTTGGAACCTTAGCCGTTCTTGACCGTCATCTCTATGCGGTGCCTTATCCCGGACCGGCACAACCCCGGAGGCCGATCGATGCGTAGAACCATCTCATTCGTGCTTGCACTGCTCGGCGGCATTGTTCTAGCCAGTCCTGCGGTGGCTGAGGTGTTGATCGTGGTCGATAAGACAACCCAGCGCATGACCGTGTCCGTCAACGGGCAGCAGCGCTATTCCTGGCCCGTGTCGACGGGCACGGCCGATTACTCCACGCCGATTGGCACCTTCACGCCGTCACGACTGGCCAAGGTGCATTATTCGCGGGAATGGGACAACGCGCCCATGCCGCATTCGATCTTCTTCACCGATGCGGGCCATGCCATTCATGGCAGCCGTGCCATATCCCACCTCGGCACACCGGCCTCGCATGGCTGCGTGCGGCTGGCGCCCAGGCACGCGAGCATTCTGTTCGATCTCGTCAGGGTGGAAGGGCCTGGGAACACGCGGGTCGAGATCACCGGGATGGATCCGATCGGCACCGGGCTGGCGGGCGGTAATGGTGCAGGAGGTGACTACAGCCGCCTGACCAGCTTCGACCCGCTGTCCGTCGGCATCATGGCCGGCGATAGCGCACAGCGCTCACAATCTGCAATCAGCAGGAATCCGTGAGGCGGCCAGCCGGCTGGAACAGCACGGCGGCGATGCCGGACGGGTGCGACACGCCAGATGCTCCGGCTGCGGACATTCTCGGGCATGACCCAAGCCCCCACCGTCTGTTAACCCTGCTTCACAACAGATCCACATGACCGGGAGCCTCGGCTGGCTGGAGGGGTTTGCTCAGCAATCAGGTTCTCGAGGATGATCCCATGATCAGGAACGCTCTTTGCCTCACAGGCCTCGCTGCCCTGTTGATGAGCGCGGCATGGCAGCCTGCCGGGGCTGCCAGCTTCGACTGCGCCAAAGCCGAGGCTGCCGACGAAAAGGCCATTTGTGCCGATCGGCAGCTGAACGACCAGGATGTCGAGATGGCCGTCCTCTACACCCAGCTCAAGCCATTGCTTGGGATGGGCGCCCGCGGCGACATGGAGGACGAGCAGGCGGCCTGGCTCAAGCGTCGTGCGGCCTGTGGCGCCGACCGGGCCTGCTTGAGCAAAGCCTATCAGGAGCGCATCCAGCAGCTGAGAGGCGGTTTTGAGGCTCTCACCAAGCGTGGTCCTTCCTGACGGCGGCTATTGATCAATGTCCGAGCAGGATCGTGCTCATCACCGTCCGGTCACACTCGGTCGGCACGATCCTCTTCACTGCTTAGGAATAGGAGATCCTCAATGACCACGCCGCGGTTTACGGAGGAGGAGATCACGGCACGAGCCCGGCAGCTCGCTGATGAGCAGGGACCTGGCTGGGAAGCGATCACGGCTGAGGAGCAGGTTGGCAAGAACACCGCCGAGTTCCGCTACTGGCGGGAGTTGGCTCTCAAAGAGCTTGAAGCCGAAGAGCCGACGGTTCTGGAGGTCGAGGCCAGTGTGCCCAAGACAGTGGGGCTCGACTAGCTTCGTCGAATTGCCCCAGCCGACGGGCACTCAAGGGGTAGCCGCCGAGTTGCGCCAGGCTCGCAGCCCTGCACGGTCGTGGCCAGAACGGCCTTGGCTGCCTTGCGGATCTGCCCGTCATACCGGCGCCGACAGGCGATGCTCCTGCTGTGTTGGCGCACCAAGCGGCCGCCAGACACCCGCTTCGATCAGGGCGACACGAGTTCGAAGTGCGAGCGGTCCCTGTTCTTGAAGCCATGGAAGTGGCCTCCCCAGCGAATCGCCACAGAACTCGCCATGGCGGCCCTCTTCATTGCGGCTGCAATCCGGTTCTGAGCTTCCGGATCAAAGTGGACGTGCCCTTCGTGGTCGAGCGGCCACAAGTCCACCGCCCGGCCTGAGCGGTGCGGGCTATCCAGCGCCTTGGACCAGCCCCAGGCAACCGCCAGACGCTGCAGCCTGCCGTCGCGCCGACCCGAGCCGATCACGAAGCGCAGGCCGGGATTGTCGGCCTGAGCCTTCCGCACCACCTTGGCGAGCGCCGGATCGAGGGCCTTGAGGTTGGACATATGGTTTTGCACCGGGTCCGGGTTCCACGTGCGGAACATCGCAAGTTGATCCCGCCTGAGCTCATCCTTGACAGGGATTCTGCCATAGACGCCGCCTTGGCCATATTGCGGGTGCTCGGGAGCACCCAGCGATGTCTGTGGGTCCGCGGCAGTTTCGGCGTGAACACCAGCATGCAGACAGCCCCCGAAGAGTGCGATGCCGAGCATCCAGAGGCGGAGAGAGCGTACACTTAGAGGCATGGTGGCTTGAACGATTGAAAGCCGATGGTGTCAGAGGAAGACGCAACTGTCCAGTTTCTGCACTCGGGTGACGGTGTGCGGGATCTGAGGACAGTCAGGAGGAAGATCTGCAGGTTTCTATGCCGCTGCTCGCCAGCGGTCCTGTGCCCTCTCCTTTAAGATCCCTACTCCACCTCATCGAGCACCTTGCGGACAGCTGCCAGCGAGAGGCCGAAGTGCTTGGCGACCTTGGTGGGGGCTACTCCGGCCAGAAGAGCGGCCCGAACTGCCTTGCGCTGCCCCTCCTGCAACGGAGAGGAGGTCTTGCCGGATCTTGAGAGCTTGGTCTGCTTTGCGGGTCTTGGAGCAAGCCGATCCAGGGACGCTCTGGCCTGTCCCGCCGCCGCTTCCAGCTCCGGGTGGTTGCCCCGGCCCTTCTCCAGTCGGCGCTGCACTTCCTCGGCGAGTTAGCCCAACTGCTGGGCCAGTTGAACATCGGACAGGCTGACCAGCCTTGGCGGGTTAGCCAGAACAGCAGCCGGTTCAGCCGAGGGCGTGGGAATGGTGAGCGTGACCTCGAACAGGTCAGGCGTGCGCGGTGAAGAACCCTCGTGCGGCATAGAGCATATGGGGATCAGGCGCGGCTTCCCCAAGGTTCAGGAACTCGCCCGGCTGCCGGCTTCTAGCGCGGTCCTGGCTCCTGAAGCGAAATCCCTGCCGGCACCTTGAGCGTCCCCTCCTCTCCCACGGGATCGATGAAGCGGCTGCTCCTCGGGATCACGAGCCCTTCCCCGATCTTCGGCAGCTTGGACAGGGTCCTGCACGCCACAGCCGACCTGCCTCCTAGCGAGGTTTCGGTGCCGGTCAGCCACGCCGCAGGCTGTCCTGGTCCTTGGAGGCTCCCCTCAATCCGCAGGCTCTGATCCGGAAACACCCAGGTGAAGCGCTGGCCCGTCTGTTTCTACTTGCCCGGCCACTCCCCTGGCTTTGTGCGGGAAGCATCGAAGATGTAGGGGCTCACCTCGCCGTTTTCGAACTCGCCGCCTCCGACACCACCGCCGGGGTAGAAGGTGATCACGAACTGCGACTGATCGCTTGAGCGGGTACACTGCCAGAGGGAGCCGGCAAGGCTCATGCCGTCGGCGCTGGCTGTTGGTGATGCCAGGACAATCCCGATCACGGCGAGCAGGAGGCGTCTCATGGTGCTGTCTCCGATCCGACTGGGTCGGATCAGCACGTCAGACCGCCGTTTGTTACCAAACTTTGTCTGCCTATCTCCGCCCGTTAATGTGAGGCCCCCTCCTCAAGGCAACGGGATTGACCCGCCTTGGAGAATGCACTGGGATTAGCGCCTCCGAGGCGCTCGCGGACCCTGCCATGAATCCGGTGCTCATCAGCCTTTTCACGTTCTTGGCCGTGGCCTGCGGGGCCCTGATCGGGTTCGGGCTGGCCCGCAGGCTTCCTGAGACCCACCTCAGCAGCGATGTGCGGACGGCTGTGTCGGTGGCAATGGCCATCGTCGGAACACTGACTGCCCTCGTGATCGGCCTGATGATCAGCACAGCCAGCACGGCCTTCAGCGCCAGGGAGAATGCGGTCCAGACGCTGGCCATGGACATTGTCAAGCTTGACAGGGTGCTGCGACGCTACGGCCCGGATACGGACGGCACCCGCGACCTCGTGCGCCAGTATGCTGCCATGAAAGCCGACGAACTGTCGCGCCGTGGTGAGGATGCCACACCATCGGAGGCCGCACTTGCGATGCTCGAGGCCATCGATGACCAGGTGACGCAATTGCAACCCACGGACGACCGTGGACGCCGGATCAGGGCGCAGGCAACTCAGTTGCTCGAGGCTATCTCAGAGGCGCGCTGGCTGCTTGCGGAGAAGGCCGTCATCACGATCCCGCCGCCCTTCCTGATCCTGGTGATCCTCTGGCTGTCGCTTCTGTTTGCTAGCTTCGGGTTATTTGCGCCCCGCAACACGACAGTGGTGGTCTTCCACATCCTCGGTGCGGCTGCCATCTCCGGAGGGATCCTGATGATCCTCGAACTCGGCACACCGACGCAGGGACTGGTCCGCGTGCCGATTGCTCACTTGGTGGCTGCGGCCGAGCAGCTCAAAGCAGCTAAGTAAGCGATAGTGAATCATCGCTCTCGTAACCGGATATTGGACGATGACTTGGGATCAACACGCATCAGTACCACTCGGCCCTTACTGAGCGCTGATCATAAAGCGGCAGCCCTTGCCCGCACTGGATATGGGCCGTACAGAACAATGACCGCTGGAACGACAGCAGGAAGCGACGGACCATGGCACTCCAAGATCACCGTTGCGTTCGTTCTCTGATCGTGGTCGCTCTCCTTCTCGGCCTGAACGCATGTGCAAGTCCGCGGGGCACCCTTGTGCCTGTGGCGGAGAGCGCGCCGGGCACCAGCAAGGTCGATATGCTGGTCGCCACCACCCGAATGCCGGCGAACGATCCTGAAGAGTTCTTCTCTGGCAACCGCGGTTCCGAGCTATCCTTTGCCGAGTTTACGGTGTCGATCCCGCCTGAGGCCAACCGCAAGCAAGGCGAGGTGCAGTGGCCGCGCAGCGTACCCGGCGACCCCGCCACCGATTTCGTGACGCTCAAGGCCGACATCATCGACAGGACGCAGGCTGCGACCTGGTTCCGCCGGACTGTTCGGCAGGTGCCCCAGCGGCGTGTGCTGGTGTTCATCCACGGCTTCAACAACCGCTTTGACGATGCAGTCTTCCGGTTCGCCCAGATCGTGCACGACGCGGGAACACCTGTGGTCCCGGTACTGTTCACCTGGCCGTCGCGCGGCAGCGTGCTGGCCTACGGGTATGATCGCGAGAGCAACACCTATTCTCGTAATGCGCTTGAGACCACGCTGCGGACGTTGGCCAGCGATCCCTCTGTCGGCGAGATCTCGATCCTCGCCCACTCAATGGGCAACTGGGTGACGCTGGAGGCGCTGCGTCAGATGGCGATCCGGGATCGGCGCGTCGCCCCGAAAATCCGGAACGTGCTGCTCGCCGCACCTGACGTGGATGTCGACCTGTTCCGCGAGGCGATCATGGACATGGGTAAGGAGCGCCCCGGCTTCACCCTCTTCGTGTCGCAGGATGACCGGGCATTGGCCGTCTCGCGCCGCCTCTGGGGCGATGCTGTGCGGCTTGGGGCTATCGATCCTGAGCAGGAGCCGTACCGCAGCGAGATGGAGCAGGCCGGGATCACCGTACTCAATCTGTCGAAGCTCCGTTCCGGCGATCCCCTGAACCACAGCAAGTACGCGGAGAGCCCTGAGGTCGTCCGGATCATCGGGCGGGAACTCGCTGAGGGCCAGACGCTGACCGATTCCCGCGTTGGTGTCGGCGACCGGATCATCCAGGTGACAACGGGTGCGGCGGCGGCAGTCGGGACGGCCGCGGGGTTGGCCGTGTCCGCTCCCGTTGCGATTGTTGATCCCCGCACGCGGCAGAACTTCCAGGGCCATGTGGAGAACTTCGGGCAGACCGTAAGCGGTGCCGTTTCCCCCTGAGGCTACTGCGCCAAACGTGCGCTTGTTGCCCAACGAGGAGCGGCGGTGTTTCTGGGCGGCACCAAAGGTGCAGCTCCCTCATTGCCAGAACGGCATGCTGACTTTCGGGTCAGCAGGAAACTTGGCGTTCATTAGCGGCTCCGCAGACGTGAACAGCAGCCGTCTGCGGAACGCCGGGGGCGTCTCGACGATCTGGATGTCGCGCGCCAGCGCCTCATCGGGCCAGAAGGACGGCGTCTGCCCGCCCATGAAGGGCACGTCCTGCGTCCACGCTGGGACCTCAAGATCCCAGCGCTGGGCCAAGTGCTCGCCGACCGCTCCGAGCCACGCATCATTCCTTGGATCTCCGGTCGGGATGGGAACTGGATCGAGCATGGCCTGCTGGGCCGCCTTGTCCTTCTCCAGATAGAAGGCCTCGCCGAACTCGCCCGAGGCCAGCCCAAAACAATCACCATCCTCCCTGGCCAACGCAGCGACGTCAGCCAGGGACTTCGGCTTCGCGTTCAGCGCCACTCCGCAGCCGAAGCGATCTAGCGCATACTCGAACTGGGACAGCCTTCTCCCAAGGATACGGGCGAGGTCGCCATCCTCCCTCTCTTTCCTCTCGAGGTAAGGCGCAACGAGGCACTTCAGCCGCCGTGCGCTCCTGATGCCGGCCTGAGCCGCAATGCGGATGACGGGTTCCAGGTCGTCGTAGCCGATGTCGTCCTTCAGGCGGAGCGAGGCCAATAACGTCATCGGGACCAACAAACTGGCCGGTGCGGAGAGAACACGCAGTCCGGGGCGCTCCCAGGACGGGTACATTCCGGTAGGGAACCCGGCCGGCCCGGACGGCCCGTGACCGAACACCGCCTGCAGGACATCCTCCACCCAGTCACTGGGGAGCCCGATGCTGCGGCCAGCGCCCACCACAGCTTGCCGGACAATCCCGGATCTTCCCTCGAGGGAGATGTCGGCCTTGATGCGGGTGCCGTCATCGGCCCAGCTATAGCGCACAAGGATTGCGCTTCGGCCATGGATCATGATCTCGCCGATGACCCGGTGACCTCGAAGCTCCTCCCCGGCAAGATCCAGTGCCTTGCGGACGAGGGCTGGGTAGATGTGAGCGGAAGCGGTCATCGCCGAGGTCCCGGTGGTGCCTTGCCCGACTGGAAGGTAGAGCGCAGTGCCCCGCAGGCCATGCTGGGAACTGCAATGCCGTCGTCGACTCACATGTGAATCCCTGCCGCTCCCATGCAATGCGGTCAGAAACTACGAATGCGTAAGTGGGGCAGTTTGGTGGGCGAGGGATTCCGCCGGGGCGGCATTCATGATTCAATCCATGGATGACGGGACCACCCTCTGATGTCGCCAAGCCCCTGTCCCAGAAGGCCCTGCGCCTGCTGGTCTCGGAATTGGCCGGCACGCTTGATCGCGTGGAGCAGGAACTCTCGGATCTGCGGATCCACAATCAGGCTCTGCAGCAGGAGGTCGAGCAGCTCCGCCTCGACAACAGCAACCTGCGCCTCGACAACCAGGCCTTGAAGGACGAGATCGCAAGGCTCAAGCACCTGCCGCCACGACCGCCGTTCAAACCGTCCGGAATGGAGAAAGCCACCCAGCCAAAGCCTGCCGGTCCGGGCCGGCGCCCTGGCCGTGGCGCCAAACGGGATCGGGTGACGCGTGAGGTCACGCTGCAGGTCGAGGTGCCGGCAGGCTCGCGCTTTAAGGGCTTCAAGTCGGTGGTGCGGCGGGATCTCGTGCTGATCGCCGAGGTCGTGCGCTACAAGCGGGAACGCTGGCTCACACCAGAGAGCCAGACCATCATCGCGCCGCTGCCGGAAGGGATCGCGGGCGGGTTCGGTCCCGGCGTGCGGCGGTTCTGCCTCGCCCTGCACAAACAGGGCCAGGTGACCACCGAGCGCCTCACCGATCTGCTGAACAGCATCGGCCTGGCGATCTCCAAGCGGGAGGTGGTGCGCCTGCTCACCACCGATCTGGAGGCGTTCGAACAGGAAGACCTCGCTATCCTGAAAGCAGGCCGGTTCTGTCGCAACAATTTGTTTCAGAGTTTCGGCTACTCCTCCCTGGGTTCGGGGGCGGAGGACGCAGTGTTCAAGGGCAGGCATTTCGATCGATCCGTGATCCTGCTCTGCGTGCGGTGGTATTTGGCCTATAATCTCAGCCTGCGGGATCTCGAGGAGATGATGGCCGAGCGCGGCATCTCCGTTGACCATGCGACGGTGCACGACCTGTGAGGAAATCCCCTGGGAGCTCCGACGTGCTACAATAGCCGGAGCCTTTCCAGGGAGGTCGGGTAATGGACCCTGTCGATCCGCAGGCCTCAACTGAGACGGTTCAATCGTCCTGTTCCCGCTCAAACCCATCACGGCTAAAGCGCGTTCGGCTGGTGCACGTTGATCGCCGGCAGCTGTGCTGGACCATGCTCGATGTCGAACGGCTGGTCGACGAGGACCATCCTGTTCGGGCGATCTGGGAACTGGTGGGCCAGCTTGATCTGTCAGCCTTTGTAGACCGGATCGGTTCGCTTGAAGGTGGAGCCGGGCGGCCTGCCTACGATCCGCGGCTTTTGGTGAGCTTATGGATCTACGCCTACAGCCGCGGCATTGGCTCGGCGCGAGAGGTGGAGCGTCGCTGCGAGCACGATCCGGGCTTTCGCTGGCTGACGGGGCTGCTCATCATCAATCACCATACTCTGTCCGACTTTCGTCTGGCCCACCATGACGCGTTGGACGGGGTGTTCACGCAGGTGCTCGGGATCTTGAGTGCGGAGGGGCTGATTGCCCTGCAGACCGTCATGCATGACGGCACGAAGATCACCGCGCAGGCAGGACCGAGCTCTGTGGTTGCGGCTTCGTCGATAGTCCGCAAAGCTCTGCGGGCCGATCAGCCCTCCCCCGTACTGGCGCGCACGTCATCCCGTCGTCGGCCAGGACGATCTGACCGGGTATAGACCCGGCGCGCGAAAGGTTGACTGCAATCTAGCGTGGGCCTGGGCCGATCCAGTGCAGTTCGTTGCGCATTCGGCGCAGGGTCCTCCGTGCTGAAGTACTTCGTGTACGGACTCGCCAGCTTCGATCTCTTGCACCGCCGGGTGCTCCTAGCAGCGTAATCCACGCAAAGTGTGGAGTGCCGCGCAGTCGGAGGAAGGGCAACCCCACCATGCTCAGCCGGACTGGACAGCCGCCGCCGCGCATGTAACGGCTCAGACCCATGTTGTTGTTCATCCTCTCCCTGTGTGGGTTCTCGGGTGCACTTGCGACCCGGCTCCTCGACCCGCTCATCACAACCATCGCCTCGGATTTCGCCACGTCAGTGGGCGTCGTGGCTATCCTGTCCTCGGCATTTGCGCTGCCCTTCGGTCTCAGCCAGCCGTTTCTCGGCCCAACAGGGGACGCATTCGGCAAGGCTTTGGTGGTCAAGGTGGCCGTGGCGAGCCTGGCCCTGTGCCTCCTCGCTTCCGCCCTGGCGCCCGACCTGACGGTGCTGTTCATCACCCGGGTTCTCGGTGGCATAGCGGCGGGTGGGATCATGCCGGTGTGTATGGCGATGATCGGGGACAGCTTCCCGCTTGCTGTCCGGCAGGTGGCGATGAGCCGCTACATTGGAGCGACGCTGATTGGGCAGATCGTTGGTGTCAGTGTTGGGGGAATGATCGCCGAATGGATCGGCTGGCGCGGCGTTTTCGGGTGTGCCGCCGTTCTGACCGCGATCGCCGCTGGAGCGGCAATGATGCTGCTGCCCAAGCCGAATGGTCGAAGGGCAGCGCCGCCGAGCCTTGCGGAAGCCGTTGACCGGTATCGCATGGTCCTGCGTAACCCTCGATCCTTCGTGTGCTTTTCGATCGTCTTTCTGGAAGGACTCGCGATCTATGGCATCATGCCTTTTATTGGTGAACTTCTGCGCTCGCGCGGAGCCGGTGGATTGCGAGAGGCTGGATTTGTGATCGGCGGCCTTGGGATCGGCGGCCTTCTGTATGCCTTTGCTGTGCCCCTCATCCTGAGGTTCGCGAAGCGGCCTGCGATGATGGTCGCCGGCGGTAGCATTGCCGCCGTGGCGCTGGCGACCGTCGGACTGGACGTGAGCTGGGCCACGCAGATGGCGTCGATGGCGGTGCTCGGGTTCGGCTTCTTCCTGCTGCACAATTCAGTGCAGACCGAGGTTACGGAACTGGCGCCCAGCGCGAGGGCATCGGCATTCTCCCTGCACGCCTTCAGCTTCTTCATGGGACAAGCGATCGGACCGATAGCGTATGGGGCAGCGCTGCCGATCCTCGGGGCGGCAGCAAGTTCCACCGGAGGCGCTGTGATCCTAGCCGTTACGGGTATGGCAGCCAGCAAGCTCCTCGGATCTCCTCTGGGCCGTCCGACTTAGGAGGGACCAGGGTGCCGAAGCTTTCCCAGGCCCGAAAGTCAATGCTACGCGCGAGCCCGAAGGGTGACCGGGCCACCGGCCACCAGCCAAACTCCGATGTTGTCATGGTGGCAATTGCGTCTCGCCTGCTCGCGGAGCAGTTCTCTAACTTAAAAAGCGGGTACAGCAATCATAACTCGCTTTAGCCCGCAGTGGGTCAGGTACAGCCTTTAAGCGTGGCCGTGTGAACGTCCGCTTTGAACTAGGAAGCTGTCCTACTCTGCAGGGCTATCGTTCCATTGGACCTTGCCCATTCAGAACGTTCCACGGCCACAGCACGATCGTTCCAAATGAGTTCACATTGACCAATGGAACGGTCAAGCTTAGCATGTCAAAGAGTTCAATGGAACGGAGGCGGCTGTGCTGGTAGGTTACGCGAGAACAAACACCTTGGAGCAAGAGGCTGGATTAGAAGCGCAGATCCGAGATCTCAAGGAGCTAGGATGCGAGAAGATCTTCCAAGAACAGACAAGCTCCATCGGACCCCGCAAGGCTCTTGAGGCTGCCATGGAGTTCTCTAGGGTGGGCGACACTCTGGTAGTTACAAAGCTTGATCGTCTAGCCCGTAGCGTCATCCACCTTGGCTCAATCCTCCAAACACTTGAGGCCAAGAGAATTGCCCTCCGCATCATCAGTCTGGGCGTGGACACCGCGACCCCTACCGGCAAGCTACTCCTAACGGTAATGGGCGGCATCGCTCAGTTTGAGCGCGAGATGATGCTTGAGCGGCAGCGGGAGGGCATTGCCAAGGCAAAGAAGGAAGGGAAGTACAAGGGTAGGAAGCCAACAGTTCGCGAGAAGGCTGATCAGATCAAAGCTTTACACGCAGAAGGATTGAGCATGGGACAGATCGCCAGTCGCCTTGGCATTGGCAAAGGCTCAGTCCACCGTTTGCTGAATCCTGTTTCTTAGGCTTCCCGGCTTTGTGTTGGTGCAATGAGCAGCCCACATTACCTAGCGAAAACAGGCTGACATTCGGAGGCAACAATGGCTGATGAGAGTATCCCAGAACGGAAACGCTCCCGACGGTGGCGCTCACGTTTTCGGAAGCGAGGCGGCCGGTCAACGGAAGCAAACATCGGCGATCGTATCGATTGGAAAGCGCCGTTCCTGGACGTAGTCCTCGCCGTCGAACTTCCATTTTGGGTGATGGTCAACAATTGCACTGTGAAGGTAGAGTGTGAAGGGTGCGAGTTCCCGATCGAAATCCGTGATGATCTTTTCGAACTCCACGTTGGTGAATATCGCGACTCTAGGGAAACTGTCGTTTATCAAGGACCTTTGAAGGATCCTCATACGCTTCCTAACCATGTTCAGAAACTTCTTAGCACGAACCAGGAGCTCAGCTCTCTGTGGCGAAAGTGTAAGACCGTTCTAAGAATCCATACCCGGTGCAATGAACACGTTTGGAACTCAGCAGGTATAGAACCATCATCTACTTACAACTTGTACCTTGCGGCTCTATGCGGAGCACACCTCGCTGTTGTGAACCACCTTCTGCGAAGGTACAGGATGGCAACTTATGACTATTTTCCCTTTGAAGTTGCGCCGTGGGACGTACCTCGCTGGTTGATAGAGCGTGGTGGCGAGTGTGTACCCTGCTTGCTCGTGCCCTACCGTCATTGGGATATGAAACCACTAATGCATTTCGCAAAAGGTTCCGAACCAACGCTGTACAAGTTGATTTCTGGCACAGATTTGCAAGCACAAATCTCTGCCGTCCCGACATCAGGCGAGTTAGAACTCCTAGACGCTATGAATCTTATGGAGCGTGGCGATTATTCAGGTGCGGTAAGAAGAATCACTACGGCCATAGAGGTCGTTCTTGAAGCCGCTGTTTTTAGATTAATTGAGGCAGCTGAAGGAGCGGAAGCTGCGAGAAGCTATTTGAAGAAAGCGAACTTTCCATCTCGCTTGGAAAGGTACGGCACAATCAGTGGTCGTCCTATCGATGATCGGCTTAAAGCTGAACTAACTGAGACCCGCCGGCTCCGGCATCGCATTGTCCACGAAGGCTTCAGGATCCATCTCTCTGACCGGGGCCGCGCACAGAGGTCTGTTGATACAGGAAGATGGATATTCAATTGGATCGAAGATAATCAAGAGCGTCACAAAGTGAGAGAGCATCGGATCGGATTGCGATCTATCGGCCGTGACATTGCATCCTCCATCTTCTCGGCAAAGATCACACCTGATGGCGCGACGGTGGAACAGCTTCCTTGAATTCCCCGGCATCGCTGGATAGCAGCCGTCGGATCTACAATTAGCAAGTTGACCTGTGCGCCTCATCTCCAGGCGATGTTGGCATTATCCACCAGCCAGGGAGATGACCTGTCGCCTTCCTCAGTCTGTTAGGCTCATCCCCTATCAACCATTCAAGGCTGCGCTGCATGGCATTACGCCATGGGTCTGTGAGCTGAGTCTTAAAACTGTAGATCTCCTCCTGCTTATCCCAAACTTCACCTCCGTAGGATTCACCGAATAGGCGGTCGCACCGAACACACCCGTTGCTCAAGTAGGACCGCTCCTGTGACTTGCTGAAACGGATCTTGATCTTGCCAACCCCAAGGCTGATTGGGAGCTGCTCAAGGAGTTGCTGAAGCACTTCGGGATGTTCCCCAAGGATAGATAGCGGGAGATAGTACTCCTCTCCGTTGAACACGATATTGATATTGGTGAGAATGCGTGAGGGTGCACGGCAGGACGGGTGCCAGCAGTCCAAGAGACCGCCTCGCACAGAAACGGTCGCCTCGCCACTAGGACCAAACCGCAAGCGCTTGCTGAATGCGGCATCCAATAGCTGTCTGATAGGAACTGACTGGTGCCACCGGTTTGGGTGCTCACGATCCCGGCTATTCATATGAGCATGGTACGGAATGAGCGCCGAAAATCCCTGCTCCAAGCTCCCCCCAATGCACACAGCGGGAAGATCCCTTGTTACCGGAAATCCAGGTTGACGCAGTAGCCAAAGACCACGTACGCCCGATTGGGCATATCGCTCCTGCCTCTCCAATGTCTCCACGTCTGTTTGACTGGACCATTGGACTTCTATCGCTACCTTGTGGCCTCCTCTTTGCGCAAAAACGTCAGCTCTCCAGACTTCACCAGTCGGAGTGGCGCCAGCTACTTCGGTTTCGGCTGTCCAGCCGTTGGATCGGGCTGCGAGAACTGCCATCACCTTTAGGTAGAGGTGCTCCTCGGTCTCTATGGCCGCCGTGCATGTTCCTAGTGCCTTATGGGCGAAGAAATGTGTGCCGAGCCGTGACCGCTTGAGCGTTACCTGCGAATGGCAACACGGCATTCTGAGGTGTCGCCTTCTCCGATTTTCACGCTCAAGAGCCTCCCACTCATCATTGCCCAAATCGAAAGCGTGAATACTTCCGCCATCTGGATCAACGCACCGTAGAGGCATCTTCAGCTCACTTAGCCATTCAGGACTTCAAGTTCTCTTTAGAACCGTACATAAAGAGGATAAAGGTATGCAACCTTTTCTAAGCAGAGAGCGGGGGCACTCCAAATGAACACTGACGGATGGAACGTATCAGATTGGGAGAGAGCAAGAGCAAGCTACGCCTATCCACCAGCCTATTTGTGTCGGACATCAGAAGGGGCGGCACCTTCACTAACGTTTGGCAGTCTCGCCTTTACTGAAGATCACTCTCTTATTGCGTCTGGGGGTAGAGATACTCTTGATCAGATCCACTCCGCACTTCTGTGGTCAGATAATTCGGCGGATATAATCCATGGTGTATTGTCAGTCGTTTATTGGGGCAACTACGCCAGTGCCGATCCAGAGCGGCCACCAAATCCATTCGCCCTTGCGCGAACAAGATGGATGGTAGAGGGCAGAGTTGGGAAAGCGAAACCTTCTCTCACCAAATTGGAAGCTGCCTTGCGAGAGGGACGCGACTACCTGAAGTCTGATCGGTTGGATGCCGCTCTCAAAGCGATCATGAATATCGACAACCTTGGAATGTCGTTCGCTTCGAAAGTCCTAATGTTCCTCAATCCTTGCCAAGCAGTTGTTTACGACAAGAGGATTGCTGAGAAAATCTCGCGCTTTGCCCAGACTAGCGGCAACTGGGGGTTCGCAGTGGCAAGGATCAGCGGCTCCTATACAAGGCCGAAAGGAACCGCGTACGCAGGATGGTGCAGATATTGCCTTGAGAAGGCAGAGGAGCTGAATGCGGCAGGATCAACCTTGAACTCTCCCACCGGTTCGAAGCTCCCTTGGAAAGCGGTTGATGTAGAGCGCTCCATCTTTGCTTTGTTATAACAATGGTAGCAACTTGTACCACTCTGGCAACCTGCCACGGCACTGCGCGGCCATCACTTAACCTCACGTCGCACGAGTTACCATCCTACATTCAATTTCGAATTTTCCACTTGCTGAAGGTCGGAATTGCGCAGAAGGCTTAGCGGCTGCATAAAGCTTTTTAATCCTATAAATAAGGGCAGCTTTTGGGGGCTATTTTGTTACGCGAAAGATATATCACAGTCGGCGCGATCAATGTTGTCACGCATCCTCACAGCCAAGTTGGATACGCTCGGCTACTCTCTGACGCCTTCGCTCTGAAGCTTACGGTGGCTGCTTATGGTGAACAGCGAATGCTGATGAGCCATATCGACCACAGCCGTCAGGAGAAAGGACTTATCCTTGGAACCATCGCGCGTTTCACTGAGATTTCGCCTGATCTTCCTTGGTTCAATTCCGACAAGATGAACGTTGCCGACGAAGATGAAGTTAAGACGATCAATATTCCAGAAAGTTTGAAGCCGAATTATGTAGCATTTCATTTCTGCTTCGACCTCAAGAGCCATACACTCGTGTTCGAACAGAAGTCTGGGAAGCTCATCGTAAGTCCACGCGTTATGAGCCGTTACATAGACAGGTTAATGTCTGATCCACGACTGGTGAAGAAGTATGGACCTGTCGAAACTACGCTGATTTCGGACAGAGCAGCACTTCCAGAGATCATTAATATTCCAAGACTCCGTCAACTACGGATATTTATCCAACGTCCTAACCCCGATGATTGGGGTGATTACGATAGCTTCTTGGAAGAGCATCTCAAGGAGCAGGCAGCCACTAGTCTAGAAGTGACGTACAAGACTGATCGCAACGAAGCACTCAGACCCAACGAAGCCACATTGCGTCCAACGAAGCCACATTGCGTATAGCAGGATCGGCCACCCGGAACGGCAAGGTAGAGGCGGAAGGTTATGATGCGAACGGTGTCCGTATAACACGTTCTACAGACGAGCATCCCCTTCTTACAACATATGCCTTTGAGGGAGACGGGAACCCTAGCCAGGCAGTGTTTATAAGTGCGGCACATGAACTTTTGGACCGTGCAAACCGCCCTAGACAAAAGCGAGGCTGAAGCATCCATGAAGAAGATGGTCGCCCGTTATAGGGATGTGTTCGGTGTTCTGAATGCCTATCGGCTTGCTTATGGGGGCGTTGGTGAGGTCTTCCGATCTCCCTACTTTCACCTTGCCATCCTGCTGACTGGCATGACCTGGTCGGTCTGGAGCAGTCCCGGCTGGTGGGATCAGCCGATTGCTGTTTTGCCTAACTTGATTGGCTTCACATTGGGTGGATACGCCATGCTCATGGCGTTCGGAGACGACAACTTCAAAAAGATGCTGACCGGGATCGGCAATGGCACGAAGGTCAGCGCCTTCATGGCGATCAGCGCCACTTTCGTTCACTTCATCGTAATTCAGATAGCGGCGCTACTAGTTGGGATCGTTGCCAGAGCACGTATCCTCTCTTCTGCTCCTTCGGGATTACGTGAATACATCAACGCTGTCCTTCCGGAACAATCCCTGACCCGTGAGATATTCGTCACTGTGTGCTGGGGACTGGGATACTGTCTATTCCTCTATGCTATTGCTTTGACCTTAGCCGCAACTCTTGGAATCTTCCGAGTGTCTCGCTGGTTTGAACAAACAGCACAGGCAGAGAAACGTCGCTCAGCAAACTCGAATACCGTGCCAGTGCAACATCAATCCAACGCATCTGACACAATCCACACTCCGCCATCTCGGTAGCTAACTCATTCATAGACAATGTCATCGTAATGAATTCTTCAGACCAGAGTGCAATTGATCCCTGTAAACAGCCTCAATGAATCTAAGCCATTGCTTTCATAGAAGACTAATTGGACCCTGACTCCGCTGTTAAGGGAGGTTCAAACGTCCTCGATTTCACATGACTCCGAAAAAGAATCGAGAAATTCCGGCTTCAAAAACTGAAGGAAGCCCTTTGCTGCGCTGAGTTGCCTTCTGAGTTCCTCGAAAGAGATGTATCTGCACATCTCCGACATGGGAGGTGATAGCCTCGCGAAGGTCGGTCGGTTGACCTCAGCCAGCACCTTATTGCGCCTTTCATCGGGAGCAACGATGTACAAGGGGATGTTGAGGTTAGGCTGCATTGTAATGAGATCAGACATTCGGAGAAGACCGGAAAAGATGGATGTGGTGCTCTCGATCTCAAAGGCTGCTTGGATCGAATTTCCTTTCAGCCAAATCACATCAATCAACTCAATCGTCTTCGTAGTCGCCTCATCGAACTGGAGAGGAAGTGACTGTTTGAGTTTTGGTAATGAAGTGAACGCATACCCATTGTACACCTTGCCCTTGTCGTTCTTCGCAACCCAGACATCCAAGCCCATGTCGTTTCCGAGCTTCAGCAGAAGCCATTGAATCTCAGTGTGAGCGCTGGCTTCTTTCGGCTCTACGGAAGTTGCGGCTTCACCAACATCCTGCTCCGCTGTAGCCGGAGGGGCAACAGACTTAGACTCCTTGTACGGAGCTTCAGCGTCCTTAAACTCTTCGTCGTCAGGGACGGTGACGGCTCCAAGCTTGGACATTTTGAGAATTGGCGGCACCTTTCTGAGCTTGGATGCATCGAAAGGCCTTTCAACCGGGTGAGCCATTGCATCCTGCACGGCTTTGGCTACGGCCTCTCCATCTGCCACACTCCACCGGTAAGGGGACCCTCGAAAGCGGCTAGTCCACGCATGAGGGCTCTTCAAGTTTTGGAAGATCGAGAGCCTATCCCGCATATCAACCACTGGGATACCATGGAGCGGGTCCAGCTGTGCTATTAATTTGACAGGAACTCGGACCGGGAAATCCGCAACGCTCCAAATTGGCGAACTGTCTTTGAAGGCTGGTCCTGTCACTTCTAGTAGTCCAATCCAGCGCGACACTCCGGTGAGATAGCAGAGCAAAATGTCTCCCGGTTTCATGCTCTGCGCCGTCTTCCATCGGTTCTCACGGAAGCCAGAGATTGTGGCACCAGCGGCCAGAAACTCCCCCCATGTTTCATGGGTGAATAGGTCCAGCCAGTAAGTAGGTTGCATATTGTAGGACTCAGAAGTGGATTGGGACCAGAGCCTCATTGCTCCCAAAGATGCCCTTACAGTCAAGCTACGAAGGAGATCATGCCTGTTCGTATGTTCTATGAGCCTGCGCAAGGCGCATTGTCGGCATCGACAATGAGGCTCAAAGGGCATCATTTCAGGTAGCAAATCACTTAATATCGCTATCAAGGACATGCGGCGCGGTCAGCAACCTCATATCAAGGCTGTTCAACTGTCGCTAATCAGTGTCGCTAATGTCGCTAAACACTCACCTAAGGCTCTGATTATAATAGGTGGTGGGCCTGGCAGGACTCGAACCCATAACCAGACTCGTTGGAGCAGTCTGCTCAAACCATCCAGCTACGGGCTAGGCGGAATTAGGAAACGAAGGAGCCCTGCTGGGCATTCCCTGGAGGGGGGTTGGACGAATCCTGAGGAGCTTGGCTCCGACCACCTAAAAAGCGGTTGCACGGTTGCAGATGAATAAAGAGGGAGTACGCCCCCTCGGGCTCCACAGAAACGGGATGACACAGCGTCGTTGGATCGAAGCTCTGCCGCAGCACGGTTGGCAGCTATAGGGGTGCTAGGCTGCTCGAAGCTTTTCTCAACGTGCCGGTAAGTTATTGAGAGGATTGGTGAGCACGCTGGGGTTCGAACCCAGCACTCATTGATCGAAAGCCAAAGGGGCTCGATCCTCTGCATCGCCTTCTCGACAATAGCGCTTCTCGGCCAGTTCACGCTCATTGCTAGGTAGTGTCATGCGAGTATCCAGGTGTCCCTGTTTCTCATCATCACGATTTCCGGTGCCGTTTGAACTCGTTCCGCGGCTCATCCGTTTTCGCCTAGTTCACCCTACCAAACCTCGCTAGCAGAACAGTCAGCATCTTCTAGATGCTAATCCGAAGCAGAGATTTGCCTGAGAGCACCATCCATAAAATCTCGGAGGAACCTATGACGGGTCAGGATAACGAGAAAATCCAAGCTCAAACGGATGGGAACATGCCTGGGCCTGATGTGATGCTGAGACTCTGGGCCTCATGGATGGACCAGATGTCCGCTCCAGCAAAGGCCTTGGCTGATCCAGGCACGGCGTGGTGGCAGATGACGGCGGGCAACCCCACTTTAAGCCTGATCAACGGAGGCATCGATCAGCTCCAGAGCAGCCTGTCACAGGATCCCACACTCCGCGCCATCGACCAGATGTGGAACGCCAATCCTCTGCGAGAGGTGGTGCCCGTGGATTGGGCCGAGATCGCCCAGGCTTTGCGCATCGTCTGGCTGCGCTCGCTGCGAAAGCCCAGCGCAGCTCTGGCTGTAGCGGATCTCAATCAGGATCTGTGGCGCTCCGCCGTCGACGCGTGGCAGGAGGCCGGACAGCGCTGGCTCGGCATGGCAGGTGCGGCGCCGGCGAATGGATCATCATCTGCCGCAACAGACAAGCGCTTCGCTGCTCCCGAGTGGCACGCTAATCCTGTCTATCGCACGCTTCAGCAGATCTACCTGCTCGCGTCCGACTGGCTCCTGCAACAGGGTGATGTGGAGGACATGGACGAGGCCGAGCAGCAGCGCATCAACTTCCATCTGCGGCAGTTCGTGGACGCCATGAGCCCCGCTCTGATTCTGTTGTCGAACCCTGTTGCTCTGCGAAAGGCTATCGAGACCGGGGGGGCCAGTATTGCAGCCGGGGCCGCCAACCTAGCCGCCGATCTCCAGGCCGGGCGGCTCAGCATGGTCGACACGGGAGCGTTCGCGCCAGGCAGGAACCTCGCTCTTACCCCAGGCAAGGTGGTCCACCGCAATCGCCTGATGGAGCTGATCCAGTATACACCCACAACCAAGAAGGCTCACAAGACACCACTGCTGATCCTGCCGCCCTGGATCAACAAGTACTACATCCTCGACATGCAGCCGAAGAACAGCCTGGTACGTTACTTGGTTGAGCAAGGGTTCACGGT
This sequence comes from Microvirga sp. jy35, assembly GCF_056148915.1. Lineage (NCBI taxonomy): Bacteria > Pseudomonadati > Pseudomonadota > Alphaproteobacteria > Hyphomicrobiales > Methylobacteriaceae > Microvirga > Microvirga sp. jy35. The sequence continues at coordinate 44,920 of NZ_JBWBEW010000028.1, forward strand.
CTTCCTGATCTCCTGGAAAAACCCGGACATGTCCATGGATGAGATCGGTATCGAGGACTACATGGACCTCGGTCCGCTCGAAGCCAGCGACGTGGTCCGGGAGATCACCGGCAGTCCCACGCTGAACGCCATGGGCTACTGCATCGGCGGGACGCTGTTGACGATGACCTTGGCTGTCCTTGCCGCCAAGGGTGACAAGCGGTTCAACTCGGCCAGCTTCATGGTCTCCCTGCAGGACTTCTCGCGGGTAGGCGACACAGCCGTCTTCATGGACGAGCCAGGGGTCGACCTGATTGAGCAGCAGATGATGGAGCGCGGCTATCTCGACAGCCGTGAGATGTCCAACATGTTCAACCTGCTGCGGTCGAATGATCTGATCTGGGCCAATGTAGTCAACAACTACCTGATGGGCAGCAAGCCGCCGGCTTTTGACCTGCTGTACTGGAACAGCGACGGCACCCGGATGGCCCGCGCTGCCCACAGCTGGTACCTGCGCAACACCTATGTTGAGAACAACCTGATCGAGCCGGGCAAGATCACGCTCAGGGGCGAGGCGCTTGATCTCAGCCGCATTCGCCAAGACACCTATGCGGTTGGGGCGGAGAAGGACCACATTGTGCCCTGGGACGCAGCTTGGCGCATCACACAGCTGTTTGGCGGTGAGGTGCGGTTTGTCCGCGCCTCCAGCGGCCATATTGCCGGCATCATCAATCCTCCCGGAGGCAGGGGTGCCTACTGGACCCGAGAGACTGGAGAGGCAGCAGCGAGCAGCCCCGAGCAGTGGCTGCAGAGCGCCAGCCGCCATGAGGGCAGCTGGTGGCCGGACTGGACGGCTTGGCTTTCTACCCGGTCGGGCCGAAAGGGCGCACCGCCACCGATGGGCGGCGGGAAGCATCAACCTCTGCCGGATGCGCCCGGCACTTATGTCATGGAAAAGTAGAGCGGCGGAGGTAAACTCTACAAAGGCATTTACAGTTTATAAGTGACAGAGTTTGATCCATTAGCTCACCAAGCCTACTGTTTGCTGGGCTAAGAAATATTCTGGAACTATTCACTAGAGCATCCGTTGACCTATGCTGCAGTGCAGCATACTATCTTGTTTGCTCTGTTGTGCGAGTTATTCCACAGAGCGCGAGCCGCCGGGCCAAGCGTTGTATTATGCGCCCATCCAATCCAGTTGCCGATGCGATTACCGGCTCAGCGCCGAAACGTGCGCGAGCCCCACGCATTTGCCAATCACGTGAGGGACTATGACAACGATCCGCCAACTGATTCAGACCAGCCCAGCCCGCGCCAACGAGCTCTTCGCCAAGCTCGTTGATACCTCCGAAAACGCCGTGAAGACCCGTGAGAGGCTGTTTGCTGATCTCAAGCAAGAGCTGGAGTTGCTCGCAAGCCTTGAGGAGCAGCACCTGTTTCCAGTGCTGCGCAAGCACAAGGATCTGAAGGACCTCGTGCGTGAGGCTCTCAATGACAACAAGGCAACCCGCAAGCTTCTGACAGAGCTTGATAACACGCCAAAAGAGAGCGAGGAGTTCGCCACACGGGTGGCTGAGCTCAGGCGGGTGTTCCAGCAGCATGTGCGGGATGACAAAAAAGAACTTCTTCCAGCTGTTCTGAAGGCTCTGAGTGATGAGGAAGCGGATGCCGTAGTCGAGCGGATCGAAGCCGGAAAGGCTGAGGTCGAGGAGGCGAAGCGGGCAGAAGCTGAGGAGCGCCGCGCTGAAGCCCGTCACGAGCGCGAAAAGGCTGAGGCCGAACAGGCCAGGATTGAAGCCGCTGAGCGTGCGGAGGCGGAGGAGCGTCGTGCAACAGCCCGCCGGGAGCGCGAGGAAGCCAAGCGTGTGCAGCAGGCAGCTGAGACGGCTGTGAACACCGCCTGGGCGGCTCCGAGGACCGCCCAACAGGCTGCGAAGGCAGCACAGGAGGTGGCACAAAGCGGCCTCAGTACTGTCGGTGAAGTCGCACAGCGCACGACCGATCAGGTCACGGAGGTGATCGGTGCAGCCCGCCAGCGTACGCAGCAGCTAACCGAGCGTGCGACGCAGAACCTTCAGGCGGTCACCCGATCCAGTGCCATCCTCGCTCGAGGTGTCCAGCAGGCTTCAGGCGATTGCCTGGAGATGATCCAAGAAAGGGTACAGAAGAATCTGGATGGCATGAATGCACTGGTTCGCTGTAGGAGTCTGCCGGAATTTCTTGAAGTGCAAAGCTCGCTTTTCCGGGACAATCTGGAGCTGACCGTCACCAACAGCCGCCGGATAGCCGAGCTATCCACCCGAGTTGCCGAGACTGCGGCTCGGACTGCTACGCCTGAGACCAATCCGAGCGCCAGTCGCGCCGCGTAGCCTGGCCTGGATAACCTTAGAGACGCGCCCCTGGTCTAGAGCCGGGGGCGTTTGAATATTCAGGCCTGGTACGACACTAAAGATCGGCTGCCTATCGCTTGATGCTGGAGCAGGATGTCAGATGAAGATTACCATGGACGTTGAGTGTACGCCTGAGGAGGCACGAGCCTTTCTCGGGCTGCCGGATGTGAAGCCAATGCAAGAGCAGCTCATGCGAGAGGTGCAGGACCGCATGACCGCGAACATCCGGGCCATGGAGCCTGAAGCCATGCTGAGAACTTGGCTGCCCGCCACCCTGAAAGGGTTCGAGCAGATGCAGGAGATCTTCATGGCCCAAATGACAGGCACAAAACGGGAGTAGGTGAAGCAAAGTGCTGAACTGTCAACTTTGAGCCTTCATTGCTGAGAAGATCCCGGCTTCACCGGAGCTCGCGTCCGAGGGCGGACCGTCGCTCGACCCGATCCTTGGCAGCAAGATAGTAGGTCCAAACGAGGGCGTTATACCCCGCTCTGATGATCACCACGTCCTAGCTTGGTTCTTGTGCGTCGCACAAATTTATCGCAGGCTGCTTGGCTCGAAAGCGTTTCCGTATGCGCCACTCCCACCTCAACCAGCAGCAATCGCTGAGGAAAGGAAGAACCACATGGGCCAGAGGTTCTGTCCACAGTGTTCCTGCGACGCAGCGTCCGTTCTGAGCTTTGCCACGGATGATCTTAACTTCGCGGCTGCTGTTCAGTGCCACGTCTGCGGCTTCGAACAGCCCACCGACCGTGGCTTTGAGGACGAGCAGACCGCCCGCGAGGCCGCAATCCACGCCTGGTTTGAGGGAACCGAGCCTTTCCCCTCACCCTCTCGTGTGTGACTTCAGCGCTAATCTCCTGTCACCGGGATGCTGATGTGCAGCCCCCACAGCTCGCGCTTGAGAGCCTCTGGGTAACCTGGCGGCAGGTCTGACCCAAACATCTGGCGAACTGCGCCGGGTCTCAGCTCATGACCGATCCTCGCCATTATTAGGCAGAACCGCCCCAGCACGAGGAACCGTTGCACAACAACGAAGGGGGCAGAGCCTCTCCGCTCAAAAACTCAGATGAGCCCTTACCGAAGGTCGTGGTAGCTATACGGTTGCTAGTCTGATCTAGACTTGTCTCAATGTGCCGGTAAGTCATTGAGGACTATGGTGAGCGCGCTGGGATTCGAACCCAGGACCCTCTGATTAAAAGTCAGAGGGTCTGTCCTGCCTCCCATTCGTCGTGCAGCATCTCCCGGAGCCTCCTGACAATATCGGGACATATCACTTATCCAGCTGCCGAAGCGAAATTCCGCCCGACACCTTGAGTTCGTCCTCCTCGTCTTTAAGATCATTGAAGAGGCTGTCCCGCGGAATGACCAGTCCCTCACCGATCCGTGGGAGCTTGGTCAAACTCACGCACGAGATCGAAGATCTAACACCTAATGTGGTCTCAAGGCCGCTCAGTCGAGTCTGAGACCGCCTTAGGGCCCCGATGGTGCCCGCGATCCGCGTGTGTTGATCAGGAAAGCTCCATAGAGAGCGCCGGTCACTCTGCTGCCAGCATCCAGGCCACTCGCTTTCTATGACGCGCGAACTGTCGAAGAAGTAGGGGCTGACCTCCTCATCCTGCAGCTCGCCACCGCCCACCCCTCTGCAGGAATAGAAGGCGATCACAAACCGAGACTACCACCGCGAGATAGATCATTTCGGCCTAGCAGACATAGTCAAAAGGTTTTTGAAACCAGGGCGGATTGGAAAGTAAAGGTGTTCGGGGGCCGCCTGGAGAAGGTAATCCGAACCCGACGCGGATCCTTATGGGAGGAAAACATGACGACTCTGAAACCCACGCGCCGGGGTTTTCTCACCGCCAGCGCCACCATGGCGGGCATTCTTGCTGCTCCGAGTATTCTGCGGGCCCAGAACTGGCCTTCGCGCCCGATCACCATTGTCTGCGGCTTTTCCCCTGGTGGGACGACCGATGCACTCGCGCGTCTGGTTGCCGCCAGCCTGAGCGCACGGCTGGGCCAACCTGTCGTGGTAGAAAACCGCACTGGGGCAGCCGGAGCGATCGGGATGACCGCAGTTGCGCGCGCCCGTCCAGATGGCAATACACTGCTGTTCTCTGCTGTCGGACAACTGACGGTTGTACCACATGTGTCGAGCAATCTTGCGATTGATCCGCGTACGGCTTTCGAGCATATCTCGCTACTGGCCGAGGGCGACTTCATCCTGAACGCCAGCACCGGATCGGGCATCAACAGCATTGAGGAACTGATTACGGCGGCAAAGGCCAAACCGGGCAGCCTTCTTTATGGCACCTCGGGCGCTGGCGGCAATCTGCACCTCTTTACCGAGGCCGTGTTCCAAGCTGCCGGGATTAAGTTGCGCGGGGTCCATTACTCAGGAGGGTCGACCCTGATGCCCGACCTGCTCAACAATCAGGTTCAGGTATCGCTCAACTCCTATCCACTCACAGCACCCTATATCCAGGCTGGTCAGCTGAAGCCGCTGCTCATCGTCGGGCGTCAGCGCAATGCCGACCTTCCCAACGTCCCCACCGGTTCAGAAGTCGGTTATGAAAGCCTGTCATCCTGCGTGGACTGGTTCGGGCTTCACGCCCCCGCAGGAACCCCGCGCGAGATCGTCAATGAGCTGGCCGCCGGCGTCAAAGCGGCTTCGCAGGAACAGACGATGATCGATCGGCTGAAACAAGGTGGTCTGCGTAATATTGCCAGCACTCCCGAAGAGTTCACCGCGCGCATCAAGTCGGACTACGCCCTGTTCGGTCAGATTGCGGAAAGTGCCGGCATGAAAGCCAGCTGACCCCTGAACAGACACCGATATGAACATCTCGATGAGTCAACGCTTTGCTGTGGACGAGCTTCACGGTTTTGCAGTCAAGGCCCTCGCGGCGGCCGGGCTCCTGCCCGGCCATGCCGCGACGGTTGCCGATGCGCTTGTCCAAGCGGACTGCCGCGGCACCGTTTCTCATGGTTTGATCCGGCTACCGTTCCTGATCGGCCGGTTAACTGATGGCGGAGCCAACAAACGGCCTGAGCTGCGCATCATCACCGAGGCACCGGCTATGGCGGTGCTGGATGCGGATGCTGCCCTTGGCCCGATTGCCGCAGCCGAAGGGATGAGGCTGGCCATCGCCAAAGCGCGCGAAGCCGGTGTCGGTGTCACCACGGTCAGGAACAGCGATTTCATCGGCACCTGCGCCCATTCCGCCATGCTGGCACTTGATGCAGGCATGATTGGAATGACCTGGACCAATGGGCATCCGGGCATGGCCCCCTGGGGTGGCCGGGTCAATGGCATTGGCAATAATCCACTGGCCTTCGCCATTCCTGGCGGCAGTGGCGCACCGGTGGTTCTCGATATCGCCATGAGCGTCGTTGCAGGTGGCAAGGTGCGCCATGCGGCCAAGATTGGACGCGAGATTCCCGAAGGCTGGATTGTCGACGCGGAAGGGCGGGACACGCGCCGCCCGGAGGATTTTCCCGCGGGCGGGGCGCTGCTGGCGCTTGGCCACAAGGGGTATGGTCTGGCCGTGGTTGGCGAGGTTTTAGGAGGAATTCTGGCCGGGGCTGCGATCCTTGGCGGCATCCCACAATGGTTCACCGCCACTGACAAACCTGTCGGCAACGGTCACTTCCATATGGCACTGGACCTAACCCGCTTCACCCCTCCAGATCAGTTCGCCCAGCGTATGGACGAGATGCGCGAGATGCTGCGCTGCGTTGCCCGCCGCCCCGGTGTCGAGGAGATCCTTCTGCCGGGGGAAGCCGCCGAGCGGCGCGAGAAAACCCATCGCGCGCAAGGGATCAACATGCCCGAAGCGGTGGTGGCTGATCTGATTCAACTGTCCCGAAAGTTCGGGCTGGAGGCGCCGGAGGCGCTCGGCCCCTCGGTCAACCAGGAGCCATGACGCCCATGCGCAAGACCATCGCCCATCTGACTCTTGGTACCACGCCGGACAAGGCCATTGCCGCTGCGGCAAAGGCCGGCTTCGAAGGTGTTGGCATTCGCATTTGTGGCCGCTTTGTCGGCGACCAGTCATTTCAAAACATCATCGGAGATCAGACCGAGATCAGGCGCCTGTGCCGCTTGTGCGAGGATTCGGGCATTGCGATCTCCAATATCTCGGCCTTTCAGTTTTATCCCGGGCTGACCGAAGACCATCTAAAATCTGTGGTCGAAACCGCTGCCGACCTGCAGGCTGATACGCTGGTCGTCAATATCTTCATGACGGATCGCGCTGAGGCCCTTGCCCTGTTTGCCGCCTATGATGCCCTTGCCACTTCAGCAGGAATGCGCCTTGTGCTCGAGTTCCTGCCCTACAGTGCGATCCGCACTCTTCAGAATGCGCGGCAGTTCATCACCGAAAGCGGGGCAACGTCGGCACGCCTCTTGCTGGATGCGCTGCATCTGGAACGCTCGGGTGGGACCGTTGCTGAAGTGGCCGCCCTTCCCAGTGAGGAGCTCGGCTTCTGGCAAATCTGCGACGCCCGCAAGCGCCCCGAAGGTGTGATCCCCGACGAGGTGCTGATGCAGGAAGCGCGAACCGCGCGCCTGCCTCTCGGCCAGGGGGATTTGCCGCTGGCCGAATTGCTGGCCGCCGTGCCGGCAGAACTGGAAATCGAATATGAAGTCGCTGATGCCAGCATCCGGCACTTACCCGAGGAAGATCGCGCAATTGCCGCCATGATTGATCTGCAACGGTTTCTTGAGACCGTCGCAAGCAACACGGCGGCAAGATGAACAGCACTTCGATCTTAGAGCAGCGGCTGGCTGACCATTGGGTCGATGTGCTGGAACGCTCGGGTGCAGGCTGCGTGGTCATGCCGGCAAGCGGAGTCGCCGAGTCGCTGCGAACAGCCATTGCGCGCCTTGGTAAACGTGGCAAATGCCGTCGTCTCCTGTGCTTGGATGACCGCCACGCGGCTGCCCTTGCCCGGGGCTATGCGGCAGCCACAGGCAAGGTCGCGCTTGCCATTGTCGGTCCCGGGACTGGTGCTCAGATCGCGAAGGATATCCAGCTGGCACTGCGCGATCAGTTACCGCTCGTCATCCTCCTTGTCGACTGCCAGCCCGACATTCCGGACAGCGTCGATATCTACGATTCCAGCGGCGGTGCCGATGCGGTCGAGCTTCTGGCTTATGCCATTGCGCGAGCAAGGTTTCCTGCCATGCGACCGGTCTGCATTCGGATCCGATCGGGTCTTATTGAAGCGCCGGTCCAGCTGCGCCCCCACCACGATAAGATTGAGCGCGCTGTGAGCTTCGCCGCTCATGAAAAATCTGATCCCCTTGCTGATGAGGTCGTGCAGGCGATCGCTGAAGCCGAGCGCACCTTAGTCCTTATCGGGAAGGTCAGCGGGAGTGCGAGCGCGCGCGCAGAGTTGCAGGCCTTCATCACGGCATTAGGGGCGGCTGTCATTATCGACCCGCTTCGGCAGGATGCTGTGCTGCAGACCTTACCCCCGGCGCGACTCCTGCCTGACCTGATCGAAGAGGCCGAATTGATCATCAGTCTCAATTCGACCCGGCTTGCCGAACTTCTGGATATGACCAGGAGTCCCGCTGGGGGAATGATCGTGCATGTCTCGCCGGATCTGCCTGAGCCTGCGCCCAGCGCCAATGGCCATCTCGTGCCAAGCGTGGATATCCATCTGCGCACGAGCCCTGAGCTGGCGGTCTCAAAACTCCTGGCGTTGCTGACAAACGAGGTGACCCTGCCGCACAGCAGCGAAAGCTATCCCCGTCCGGTTGAGATCCGGCGCGATGACGGCACCTTGGACCGTGAGGATGTGACCGAAGCCGGCTGCAAGACCCAGCAGGTCGCCTGTATCAGCCGCGAGACCTTCGTTGCCGCTGCCGCAGGGGCCGCTGCCGCAATTGCGGATGCCGGCCGTACGCCAATCCTGCGGCTGAGTACCGCTGACGTGGTCCCAGAGATTACCGTCCTGTGGACTCTGCAGGAGGCAGGCATCATCACGGTGATACAGCTTGATATGGCATATCCCGTCGCGGACGGCCTGAACATCGCGACCTTGATCCAAAGCTTCGGGCTCAAGGTGCAGTACCCGGAGGACGACCCCAGTCCGTTCAAACATGGCCCGGTGGTGCAGATTGCGAACAGGGAACACTCCGTGTCGAAAAATAAAGAGCCTCACCCAGGGGGGAATTGAGATGAAAGAGACAGCTCTTCGAATTGGCGTGCTGGGCTGTGGCCATATCAGCCGCGATCATCTGGTAGCATGGTCACATTGCACCGACGTTCATGTGGTCGCGGTTTGTGACCCTGTGATCGACCGCGCCAAGGCACAAGCCGAGGCCTTCCGCATTGAACAGGTCTATTCCAATCCAGCCCAGATGATGGCCGAGGCCGGGCTTGACGCGGTTGATATCGTGACGCCGCGTGGAACACACGCGGCAATGATCCGGCTTGCAGCCGACCACGGCTTGGATGCGCTGTGCGAGAAGCCGCTTTGCCCAACACTGGACGAGGCCGAATCTCTGGTCCAGGAAATCGGCGACCGCATCCGGGTCATGGTGAACGAGAACTGGCGGTATCGCGCCTATTTCACCCAGATCCGGGACTGGATCCGCTCGGGCAGGCTTGGCACGGTCACACAGGCGAGAATGGCCTTGTGGCGCTCCAACATGCTGGAACGGTCAGATGGTACTATCCCTTCCCTCAGCCGTCAGCCCTTTGTTGCCAAGGAAGAGCGGCTTCTTGTGGCGGAGTCGCTGATCCACGAGTTGGATACCGTACGCTCCCTCTTCGGGGAGATGAGCGTCGTTGCCGCCCGCCTGTCGCGCTATAGCGATCGGGTGATCGGTGAGGATGCCGCCGCAATTCTGCTTGAGGCTGATGCTGGCCACGCAGTCATCGTTGAGGGGGTGATGACTTCGGCTGGCCATGCCTTCCGTGCGCCGAATCGCCTGGAAATCGCCGGGACCCGTTGTAGCGTGACGCTTGATAACGCGACACTCCGGCTGCATGGCGCTGAGGAGGAGACGATCACCTATGTCGAAGACGAGGTTCGTCAGGGCTGTTTTGATGCCGCGGTCGAGCATTTCGTAACCTGCCTGCGCAGCGGCGCTCCCTTTCGCACCTCAGCCAAAGACCAGCTGGAGACCCTCAAACTGGTTGAGGATGTCTATAGATCCGCAGGGCATCTGCGCCGCCCGGGCCGGACCACGGGGGAGGCGGTTTCAGCATGAACAGATTGCTTCTACGCGAAATCGCCGCGGGCTCCGTGCTCATTCTAGGCGGGCTGGCTTTCAGTTTCAGCGCGCTCAAGTACCAGCTTGGCACATTCAGCGACATGGCGCCCGGGATGTTTCCCTTCATTATCGGTCTACTGATCGCCCTCACCGGCGTGCCGATCATCATCGACGGGCTGACCAATCCAAGACTGAGATCGCATGTCGTCTCTGAGGAAGACTCCTCTGCCGGGGAAGCGGACGGGATGCGGTCGTTCTTACTGGTCATCGGTGCTCTGGCTCTCTTTGGCATCATCATCCAGCCGTTTGGCATGGTGCCCGCCGTCATCGCGCTCGTCCTGCTGATCGGGCTAGCTGAGCAGAATCGCAAACCTCTGCAATCGCTCCTTATTGCGGTGGCGCTTGCCGCACTGGCAACCGCGATCTTCATATTCGGCCTGGGGATGAATATCCCAGCCTTCGCTTGGAGTCTCTGATGCAGGATATTTTCGCCAATCTTGCTCTTGGCCTTGCGACGGCCACAACACCACTCAACCTGCTCTACTGCTTCATCGGTGTTTTCCTTGGCACGTTCGTCGGCGTGCTGCCGGGTATCGGCTCGCTGGCTGCAATCTCGATGCTGATGCCGCTGACCTTTTATGTCCCGCCGGAAACAGCTCTGATCATGCTGGCCGGAATCTATTATGGCACGCAATATGGCGGCTCGACGGCGGCGATCCTGCTGAACCTGCCGGGCACCCCCTCTTCCGCGATCGCCTGCCTGGATGGCTATCCGATGGCCAAACAGGGCCGTGCGGGTATCGCGCTGGCCATGACCACCCTTGCCTCGTTCGTTGGTGCAACATTCGGCATTCTGGTACTGATGCTCTTTGCCCAGGCGCTGGCCCGCGTAGGGATGTCCTTCGCTGCCGCCGATTATTTCTCGCTTATGCTGCTAGGGCTTGTCGCCTCGTCAACTCTGGCCGCAGGCTCTCCGATCAAAGGCGTCGCCATGATGCTGGTCGGAGTGGCTCTGGGCCAGATCGGGACAGACGTGCAGACGGGCGTGGCGCGCTTCACCTTCGGATCGCTGTCTCTATCAGACGGCATCAATCTGGTGGCGTTGTCCATGGGCCTTTTCGGCGTGTCTGAAGTCATCACGACCATGGCTGGCAGGGCACATGGCGGGAGCGTCCACAAGGTGACGCTTCGCTCGCTGATCCCAACCCGGAAGGATGTTCGCAACTCGATCAACCCGACAGCGCGCGGCACCATTCTGGGTTCTTTGATTGGCGCGTTGCCGGGGACGGGGACGAATATCGCCTCGTTCATGGCCTATGTTGTCGAGAAGCGTGTTTCAAAGCATCCCTCGAAATTCGGCACCGGCGCAATCGAGGGCGTCGTCGCACCTGAAGCGGCGAATAACGCTGCCGCACAGACGGCCTTCGTTCCGACCATGACCCTTGGCATCCCGGGTGACGCGGTGATGGCGCTGCTGCTTGGCATGCTGATCATGCATGGCATCCAACCCGGTCCGCGCTTGATCGAGACCCAGCCCGGGCTGTTCTGGGGGCTGATCGTCAGCTTCTGGATCGGGAATATCATGCTCGTGATCCTCAACCTGCCGCTAATTGGGATCTGGGTGCGCATGCTCTCGGTTCCGCGCCAGATTCTGATGCCCGCGATCCTGATGTTCATGAGCATCGGCGTCTACAGCGTGAACTTCAATGTCTTCGACATCTGGGTCATGCTCGGCTTCGGCGCAATTGGCTATTTCATGATCAGCTTCGGCTTCGAGGCGGCACCGCTGATCCTCGGCTTCATCCTTGGCCCGCTGATGGAGCAATATTTGAAGCGTGCATTAGTGATTTCGGGAGGCGATCCGACGGTCTTCATCGAACGCCCGATCAGCGCCGGTCTGCTGATCGTCACATTGCTTCTGCTGGGGCTTACCATCTATGGCTCGACCCGCCGGAAAAGGAAGGCCGCGCAATGACCAGACCCAGGATCTTTCTATCTCATCCTGAAACAGCTCGGTCGTGGTGGTACGGCGAAGTGGCGCTGGCCGCACTGCGGGAACTCGGTGATGTGGTGCTTAACCCCGAGGATGCCTCCTTGCGCGGTGCCGATCTGGTGAAAGCCGCGGCAGGATGTCAGATCATTGTTCTGGACCGGGCCACGCCGGTTCGAGCCGAGGATATGGACGCACTGCCTGGGCTCCTTGCACTGGTGCGCAGCGGCGTTGAAGTACGACATATCGATCTCGAGGCCGCCAGTGCGCGCGGTATCCTCGTGACGCAGACGAACCCCGGCTATATTGCATCGACCGCCGAGCTCGTGCTTGCGCACATGCTCAACTGCGCCCGCGATATTCCGGACTATGTCACGGCCTATCGTCAGGGAGGTGTTCGCGCCCCAAGCCACGGACGCGAAATGGCAGGCAGCACGGCAGGCCTAATCGGCTATGGCCGCATTGCCCGCCATCTGGCCGGCATCCTGCATGCAATGGGGGTCAGGGTTCTGGCCTATGACCCCTACTCCCTGGTCGAGGCACCCGCCGTCCCGACTTCCCTTGAGGCGCTGTTGGAGCAGTCCGATTTTGTCGTGCCGCTCCTTGCCGCAACACCTGCGACCCGAAACCTCCTTGATGCAGAGGCGCTGGCTCGGATGAAGCCGGGCAGCTGGTTGGTCAACTGCTCGCGTGGGGATGTCCTTGACGAGGTGGCCCTGCGGGCTGCTCTGAACGAGGGACGGATTGCTGGGGCAGGGCTTGATGTTGGCTGGGGCGACGACCAGACGCCTTCAGCGGAGCTTGCCGCGCATCCACGCGTCAACGGTACCCCTCATATTGGCAATCTCACCGTCGAGGCGGCCGCGCGCCATCCGGCTGATACAGTCGCACAAGCCGCCGAAATTCTGGCCGGGCGCATTCCGTTCGGCGCAATCAACCCAGATCGCGCCAGCCGAGTCCGGGCCTATTCATCTCAGTAACTGAAGGACCTTCTCCATGCCACTCATCGGTAATGGCATTGTTGCCATCTGGAACGACATCCTGCCCGAAATGCGCGACGAATTCTTCGAATGGCATCCGCGCGAACATATGCAGGAGCGGATGGGCGTTCCGGGCTTCCTGCGTGGGCGCCGCTTCATTTCGACCGGAAGCGAAGAGGAGTTTCTGACCCTTTACGAAGCCTCGGAACCCGAACTGCTGGTGAGCGAGGTCTATCGAAAGCGTCTGTCCAACCCGACGGAGTGGTCGCTAAAGGTGCTGCCCTCCTTCCGCAACAACCTGCGCGGCGTGTGCCGGATTATCACCTCTCAGGGCTATGGCGATGGCGGCTATATGCTGACGCTGCGCTATGATGCTCCAGAGGAGGCCGATGACAGTGCCGTGGCAGCCGCCGTTCAGGGCTGGATCGATCGTCCGCGCGTGACCGGCGTGCATCTCATCCGTACGGACCGTACCCTGAGCGCGATTGACCCCTCTCTTAACCGGGGGCGGACCATCTCGGCGCCTGACCGAATCCTGCTTGTCGAGGGCTCCACCCTTGAGGAATTGCAGGCGCTCGAAAAAGAGGCCCGCGAGCTGATCTCCGCCCAGCAGGGCATCTCGGGCCTCGTGGGGGCGGTCTACCGGATGGAATATCAGGTGATGAACTACCCGAGGGGCTGAATCGCAGCCTCGCGCCCCTCTTGCACTCCTATAGCGCGCCCTTTACCTCTGTGTGCCTCGCCAACCCTGGCGGGGCATGAACCCGGAAGGCCGCTATCAACCTCCGCCAGCTAAGATACTTCGCCAAGACGATCGAGCTTGGTAATATTACAAAGGCCGCTGAGGATCTCTTTGTGGCGCAGCCCGCGCTTGGGCTGCAGATCCGTCAGCTTGAGCGTGAGTTGGGTGTGCCCCTTCTGATCCGCCATTCCCGGGGTGTCTCGCCGACTGAGGCCGGACAGCAGCTTTACGTTCGGGCGCTGGAGATCCTCGATCTGGTCGAACGTGCAAGGATCGAGGTCTCCGCCGCCAGCCGCAATGAGCGCGAGCCGATTGTCCTTGGCCTGACGAATGGCACAATGGCCTTGTTGGGTCCCAATCTGATCCGTGAGGCCGAGGCGAAGTTACCCCAGTTGCAACTGAGCCTTGTCGAGGAGATGTCGAGCGTGCTGGTTGACGCGCTGGACCGGGGCGAGGTTGATATCGCCCTCGCCTACGATGTGCCCGACCGTCCTAATCTGCTGCGGATCCCGTTGCTCGAAGAAGAGGTCCTTTTTGTGCGAGCCGCGTTCGAAGAGCCTAATACCGCGCCGATCACCTTTTCCAGCGTTCTCGCGCTGCCGCTTGTCCTCCCGAACGAGCGCGATGTAATTCGGACCCGGGTGCAAGCGATTGCCAACCAACTCGCCCTGCCCTTACGGATCGGCTACGAAGTATCCTCAATCAATATGCTGAAACGACTGGTGGCCGATGGTGGTTCGGCCTCAGTCATGCCCTATGCGACCATCCTTGATGAGGTCGAACGGGGCATTTTGCGCTGCCGCCGCATCATCGATCCGACACCAAAGCGGATACTCTATCTTGTCCGCGCGATCCGGCGGGGGCATTTCGCTCAGGATGACGAACTGCTTGACTATCTGCAGGCAGCGGTTCGGAACTTCCTAGGCGCCCTCGGTGAACTGGCCACCCCGCTTTCAGCGATGGAGCGCCCGCTATCTGTCGTGATGGAGCGTCTTTCCGAAGAATTTGGGAACCGCTCACGCTGATCTCGTTCTACGCAGGCCGATGACCTCTGAAGGGAGAGCATGAGGAGTTGTGGGGTGTAAATCAGCATCGAATACGGGCCCTTGAGCCGACTACTCTGACGTACATGCCATTGCTGGCGACTTGGCAGCATCGGCGGGGTCATCACCGGCGCCGATCGTGACCCCACCGCAATTCGATTTTGTGTGGCTAAACCCAGGCGCTGCGGTTCCAATAGGAGGGGGCAAAGCTTCGGTGCCGATTCACACCCGCCGAAGTTCGAGGCAAGGCTGGCGCCCAGACAGCGAGGAAGATGCGGGGCCGGAAAGGCGCCAAAGCGGGTGCTTGCCTGTCCGATCCTTCAGCGTCTTGTGTCGGCATGGAGAGCCCGAGGTGAGATCAAGGCCAGAGACAGCCCTAGGGCGGCTAGGTAAAGTCAACCACCATCCGGCTAAGGCGGGACCAAATGTCAGGTCATGTGCGCTGGGCTCTCGCGCGATTGAAACGCCCGTTCTTGAACACGCCAGCCTTCGCCGCTCCGCTCAGATCGGCGTCTACTGCACCTCTATCCTTTGGATGGCCTGCCACCTCTCAGTGTCCGCAGGCTGCTTGTCACGCATCCGATCACCGACAGGCCTGCCCCGAGCCACAGGATAAGCGCTGTCGGGCTGCCAAGAGCCAGGCCGAACAGAACCGCCGCCAGGGCTGCGCCCAGGGACTGGCCCAGCAGCCGGGCCGAGGATTGCATGCCGCTCGCACCGCCACTGCGCTCCGGCGGCGCACTCGTGATGATCGCCTTGTTGTTGGGCGACTGGAACAGGCCAAAGCCCAGGCCGCAGACCGTCAGGCGCCAGACGATGTCTGCGGTCGAGGGATTGTCCTGCAGCATAGCGAGAAGGGCGAGGCCGGCAGCCTGGATGGCGAGACCAATGCCCCCTAGCAAGCCGGGGGAGAAGCGGTCGGCCAGACGACCTGCAATAGGGGCTGCAACCGCAATGGCTAAGGGCCATGGTGTCATGAGCATGCCGGTCTCGGTGACGCTGCGACCCAGTTCATCGTGGAAGTAGAAGGGCAGCGCCAGATAGGCGAGTGCCTGAGCGGCGAACGAGCAGACCGAGGTCATGATTGAGAGGGCAAACACCGGCCGCTGCAGCAGGTCAAGGGGCAGCAGCGGCATCGGCAGCGAAAGCTGGTAGCGGACGAACACGAACCCTGCCACCACGGCTCCCCCTAAGGCGAGCAGCGGATAAGTGAGGTCGCCGGTACTCAGACTGTCGATCCCGGTGATCAGGAGTCCGAAGGTCAGGGCGTTGAGAAGAACGCTCCACCCGTCGAGCCGTCTGGCGGATCGAGGTGTCTCTGGCAATGTCCGGGCAGCGACAATGAGTGCGAACACGCCGAGGGGCACGTTGATCAGGAAGAGCCAGGGCCAGGACGCCACCGACAGGATTGCTGCAGCCAAGGTAGGACCGGCGGCTGATGAGACCGCCACCACAAGAGCTGTATTCCCGACGCCCCGGCCGAGGAGTCTGGCGGGATAGATGAAGCGGACAAGAGCAATGTTGACGCTCATGATCCCAGCCGCCCCCAATCCCTGGAGAACACGCGCCAGAATCAGCATCGGGAATGATCCGGCGAGCGCACAGCCAAGCGAGGCCACGGTAAAGACCAGGAGCCCGCTCCAGTAGATCCGGCGATACCCCACGGCATCACCCAGGGAGGCCAGCGGCAGGAGCGAGACGACGATGGCGAGCTGATAGGCATTGACCGCCCACACGGCGGTTGCGGGATCCACCTGAAGCTCCCGGGCCAGCACCGGAAGGGCCACATTGACGATCGCACTGTCCAGAACCGCCATGGTGAGGGCGACGGCGATAGCCAGGAAGGCCCAGAGCCGCTCGGGATTGGGCAGGCCGTCTGCGCAGCCTGTGGCAGTCACATTCCGTGGGGGAGTTGTGTGCATGATGAGGGGTTGGCGATCGTCAGTTCTGATGAGGTTATCGCGCATCGGGTGAGCCGGCGCGAGTTTACACGATGCCCCACGCGCGGTAGCGGGTTCGCCCGGTGAGCTCGCGCGGCAGGGCACCTCCAAGCTGGGCCAGCATCAGGTCGACGGCCTTGGGCGTGACCTTGAGCAGCTTGGCCCCGAGCGGCACTGTGACCAAAGGTCGGGACAGGAACAGGTCCACTAGCTCCGGCAGCTTCGAGTTGGAGCGGGTCTTGGCCGTGACCCGGTTCATCAGCTCACGGGCGAGGATGAGCCGGTCAAGATCCTTGTGAGCGATGACAAGCGCCTCCTCGAGCACTTGGCAGAAGCCCTCCAGCTTCTCGGCCGCCCCTTCCCGCCCCTGCGGCCGGAACTTCGACTGCTTGAAGCCGGCGGCGAGCGGCAGCAGATGGTTCGTCAGCCCACGGGCGCGCAGGATGGATGCTGCCATGATCAGGCCGAGCCAGGGCAGGCGGGTGTAGAGGTTGAGATCCAGCCACGCGTTCCACGCCACGGCGGCAGCGGCAATGGCCGGCCAGCCGCTGGTGCGCTTGACCACATCCAGCCACAGGTCCTCGGCCTCGGCCTCATCCTGATCCGGATCATACACCAGGTGCGAGCGGCTCTTCGGGATCGGGGTCTCGCCGGCGAGCACCTTGCCGGTGCGCTCGAGCAGGGCGTCGATCTCGGCAAAGTGCGCCTTCCATGGATCGGCATCATGGGCATAGGGTGGGTAGGCCTCCTCGTCCTCCGGATCCGGCCGCTTGCCCTTGGGCCGGGCGGGCTTGTCCTCGGCCACGGGGCCGAGGCCGCGAAGAGCCGCCAGCCCGTCGATGGAGAGCGGCCACGGCGCCTTCCTGGTCAGGGCGGTGCGCCGGGTGCGCAGAGCAGACGCCGCCCGGGTGAGCTCGTGGGTAGGGTGGCGCACGTCCATGCCGGCATCGTGCAGGACCAGATCGCCGACATCGACCAGGTGTCCATCGAGAAGGAGCGCCCGCACGGCTTCGGTCATGTCACAACGGGACTGCCAGCCAGCGGCGAGCCCGGACGCCTCGAGCCGGGCATCAAACCTGAGGATGCTGATCGTGATTGGCTCGAGCCGGCTGGCGATGGTCTCCCACGGCAGCTCGGGCAGAGCATAGGTACGGGGCACCAGGAACGGCTCGTTGTCGTACTCCCCTGCCCTACTGCCGAAAGCCACGCTTGCACCCTCAAGCTAAGTCATTGATGATCCAAGCTATAGCCTACCGAACAGAAGTGAAGCAAGTTTTTGCTACATCGTGGGGTGAGGCAGCTCGGTGCTCCACAGGAGAGCGTCCGTAGAACTCAGGACCATCGCTGCCGACGAGCGCCTCTCAAGGTTCCTGGTGGTCGCTGAGCCTGCAGAATCGCGGCAGAAGCCCTTGTTTTAAGCCAGTTTCCGAGAACTTAGGAAAGCCCTCCTCTCTCCCGCTGGTTAACAGAACGGCTTGAGAGACGTCTTCAAACGATCAGTTGAATGCCGCTCCCATCTTTGTACAGCCCGCTGGGCATAATGGACAGTACTGCGGCGCCCTCCCCTCTTGCGCCTGCAGCTAGATTGGTGGTCACCTACTGCTGCTCGGATCAGTTCGACAATTTTGAAAAATTAGCGCATTTCACAATGACAGAATGACCTTTGAGGACGGGCGCAACGCAGAAGGGGCAGAACACCTAGTGGTTTCCGCCTGACAGAAGAGTCCGATTGAGGATTCCCTTTGAGCCGTGTACATGCAAGGCTGGGGCATGCG
>NZ_JBWBEW010000029.1:0-61416 GCF_056148915.1 Microvirga sp. jy35
GAGCGGGCGAGCAGGCCCACCTCATCCCGGCGCTCCGTGCCCGTGACGCTCACGTCCAGATCGCCCTCGGCCAGACGACCCATCGCAGACGTCATCCCGTTCAGGGGACGCGTCACTCCGTAGATCGTGATCGCCGCGAGCAGGACGATCGCCAGGGTCAGGCCGACGCCGGAGGCAACCATCAGCTTGGTGGATGTGAAGGAGGCCAGATCGGCCGCACCGCGCTTCACATTCTCAAGAGCCGCGGCATTGGCGTCGGCACGCTCGTCGAGGGCCTGCGAGGCCTTCTGGCGCAGGGCCCGGCCCTCGCCGCTCGAAAGCTTGAAGGCTGCGTCGCTCTCGTTCAGCTGGGCATGGGCGATGGTCCGGCCCATGATGGCGAAGTAGTCTTCGACGGTCTTCTTCAGCTGCTCGTTGGTCGCGCGGCGCGCCGGCGTATCGGACAGCGCGATCAGCGCATCCAGATCCTTCAGGGCTTCCGCCTTGGCTTCCCGGAAGGCCTGCTCGTAGATGGCCATTTCCTGGAAGCGCGTTTCGATGATCAGGTTCTTCTCCTGGACCGCCGCCTCGTTGACGTGGGCTTTGATGTCCAGGGCCATGCTGCGCCGCGCCGCATGCACATCGACGATCTGCTGGGTTTCCTCGGCAAGGGTGTCGAGACCTGACTTGGCAAAAAGGATAAGGCCAATGGTGACGGCGACCATCACGATGACTGGGATGGCCAGCTTTGTAATGATTTTGAGATTGTTCAAAGCACGCATTGAATTTCAGTGGCCCGCCCGCATCGCCGCGGGAGGCGCGCGCCCCCACGACGCGCTTATCCAGGCTGCCTGTTTGTAGCCCGTAGGACTTGCATGGGCTATTGCGGTTAATACTTATGACTGAAGTAATGATTTGTTAGCTTATTTGCTGATCATAGCAGAGACAAAGATCATTCAGACTTTGTTAATAGATCACTTCCTGAATTTGTCTTCTGGCTAGAGGACTACGATGCCGGAATGCTTGGCCTTGTTGTCCGGCTCCACGTGGATCGTGATGAGCGCATCCTCCACATCGGCCTTGAGGGCGCGTTCCAGCCGGTCGCAGATGTCATGCGCTTCGGTGACGCTCATGGCGCCCGGCACCACGAGATGGAAGTCGATGAAGGTCATCCGGCCCGCATGGCGCGTGCGCAGGTCGTGCGCTTCGATGGCACCTTCCGCATTCAGGGCGATGATCTCGCGCACGCGGACAAGGGTTGTTTCGGGCAGCGCCTCGTCCATGAGGCCGCCGACGCTCTCCTTGATCAGCCCCCAGCCCGACCAGAGAATGTTGACGGCCACCATGGCCGCGAGGGCGGAGTCGAGCCAAGCCCATCCGGTGAGCGGGACGAGCAGGAGACCGACGATGACGCCGGCGGAGGTGAACACATCCGTCAGGAGATGACGCCCGTCGGCCACCAGCGCGGGAGAGCGGAGGCGCCGTCCGCGACGGATCAGAAGCCAGGACCAGACCGCGTTGATCACCCCGGCAACCGCATTGATGGCAAGCCCCTGCATCGGGGCGTCGATCACCTTCGGCGACAGGATCCCGAAATAGGCTTCCCGCAGGATCGCAAGGGCCGCCACGATGATCAGCACGCCTTCGAGAACGGCTGAGAAATACTCCACCTTGTGGTGGCCGTAGGGGTGATTGGCATCCGCCGGTGCGGCGCTCAAGCGAACGGCCATGAAGGCCGCCATCGCGGTTACCACGTTGATGACGCTCTCGAGCGCGTCGGAATAGAGCGCAATGCTTCCCGTGATGTAATAGGCGGCATATTTCAGGACGAAAACAAGGGTTCCGACGAATATGCTGCCGATGGCAAGTTTTTGAATCTTGTCCATGGCACGTCACTTGAAAAGCTGGCTCGGGGGGAAACGACGCGACCTTATAGAGCTTGTGTCTTCAAGCGCAAGAACTCGTTTTTACTTGCTATTCGTTCGCAGGATCACGACGGACGTCGGAACTGTCGAGAGAATGTCAAGACTCATCCGGGTTCCCGAGGCTTCGATTCTCCAGATTGCGCCGTGACTGGACGCGGCTTTCCGACAGGCCATCACTCGGGAATGGCCGCCGCCTTCGCCATCAGCTTCCTGTAATAGTTCGACAGGGAGGGAGAGAGCGTCTGGCAGTGCTGAACGAGGGCCAGGGCTTCCACCCGCTTTCCTGCGCTGATGGTGTCGAGAAGCGTGGGATGCAGCTCCGTCAGTTGCGCAAGCGCCGGGTCCTGCCGCCGCTGCTCGGCCGGAGCCACGATGGTGAAGATCGCGGATTTCTCGCTGCGGCCTTTGACGGCGATGCGGTCGAGTTCGATGAGCACGAAACGCTCCTGCAGGGCCTTTGCCGTGGCAGGGCCCAGCACGATCGAAACGCCGTATTCCTTCGACAGGCTTTCCAGGCGCGAGGCGAGGTTCACCGTGTCGCCGAGCACGGAATAATCGTAGCGCCAGCGCGATCCCACATTGCCGACCACGCAGTCGCCTGTGTTGATGCCGACCCCGATGGCGAAGACCGGCGCGTCCTCGCCCTGCTCCTGCCGCAGCTCCGCATTGAGGGCTTTGACCGCCTCCAGCATGCGCAGGGCGGCGCGTGCGGCCCGCAAGGGGTGATCCGGGCTGGGCAAGGGGGCGTTCCAGAACGCCATCACGCAGTCGCCGATATACTTGTCGATGGTGCCGCCCTCTGCGAGGACCGCTTCCGAGAGCGGATCGAGCAGGCGGTTGATGAGCGTGGTCAGCCGCTCCGGCTCATCCTTCAGCTTCTCCGACAGGGTGGTGAAGCCGCGCACGTCGCAGAACAGGATGGAGAGGTTGCGCCGTTCGCCGCCGAGCTTCAACGCGCTGGGGTCGCGGGCGAGCTGCGCCACGAGATCCGGCGACAGGTAGCGCGAGAAGGCCTCCGACACGGTGCGGCGCAGATGCCGCTCGCGGGCATAGTCGAGGCCGAACCGCGCTCCGAACACCGCCAACGCGGCGGCTGCCGGCAGGGCGGGCGGTGCCCAGACCCGTCCGAAGCGCAGCAGCACCCAGGCTCCGACGATGAAGAAGGCGAGTAGAAAGGTGGCCGCAAGCCCCGTCCTCCATGTGACGCCGCGGGTGGAGAAGGCGGCCGCGAGGAACGCTCCGGCGATCACGAGCAGCACCATGACCAGGCTGGGGAGCGGGAGCGCGTAGAGGTTATGGCGGAGGTTGTCGAGGATCGTAGCCTGGACCTCCACACCGGCCGTGAGCGTGCCCTCGGTCAGCGTATAGGGGGTCGGGAAGGTATCGGGGGCTCCCGCATCGGCAGTCGTGGCGGCCTGGAGGCTCAAGCCCACCATAACAACCTTGTCCTTAAAATAATCAGGGCGAAGGAAAGTCTTTGGATCGAGAGCCTGGTAATAGGATGCGGTCGGATAGGAGCGACGGGGTCCGAAGTACTGGATCAGCGCCCCATCAGGAGCGGCAGCCTGCGGCTCTCCTTTCAGCCGCAGCGCCTCTGCGGCAAAACTGCTCTGGATGGGCGGCATGCGCCGCAGGTAGGCATCGCCGTCGAGATGCATCGAGGCAATGCCGGGCACGGCACCGGCATCCAGGAACTGATCGAGCGGATTGACCCGTGTGACCTGCGTGCCCTGTTCCAGCGGCGTCGTGACATCGTCGGCTGCGAGCACCACATCCGGGCCGAGCGCCCTGGCGAGGGCCGTATCGGCTTCCTCCGTGGAGGGATCGGCGAAGATGACGTCAATGGCAATGACCTTCGCGCCGGCCGCGCGCAAGCTCTCGATCAGTTTCGCGTGGATGTCCCGGGGCCAGGGCCAGCGCTGACCGATCTCGCCGATGGATGGCTCGTCGATGGCGACGATCACGGCTCCGGGCTCCGCTGGCAGCGGCGGCGCGATCACCGAGAGAAGATCGTAGAGCCGCGCCTCGATGAGGCGGATGGGCGGGAAGAACACGAAGGGAATCAGCAGCGCTGCAATGATCCCGGCCATGCCGAAATGGCGCCAGAGAGGCTCTCCGCCGCTTTGGTCTCGCGTCGGCTCGTGCCCCTTCACCTCAGAACCTGGCTTTCACGCTCGCCTCGAAGGTGCGCCCCGGCCCGCGGATGTCGGGGGCCAGTTCGTAATCCTCGTCGAGCATGTTGAGCACGCTGAAGCCGAAGAGGAGGCGGCGATCCGGTGTCTCCCAGCTCAATGCCGCATCGGCCGTCCAGTAGTCGTCGATCTCGCGGCCCTGCAGGTTGCCCGTGATGTCGCCGACGAAGGTGCCGGCAAGGGTGAACTTGAGGCGGCTCGGATGAACGAAGGTGACGCCGGCGCGGGCGAACCTGCCGGCGACGAACGGCACCTCTGCACCCCTGGCCTCCTCCGAGCGCACCTCCGACGAGATCGTCCCGATGGTGCCGAACACGCCGATGCCGTGGGTCAGCCAGAGGTTGGCCGTTGCGGCGAACCGCTCGATGCGGGCCTTGCCGATGCCGATGTCGTCGAAGCTGTAGGCAATCGGAAGGTTCAGGTTCTCCGCATCCTGGCGCTGATACTCGACCGAGGTGAAGACGTGAGGGGACCATTCCGCGTCCCAGCGCAGGGCCAGGGTCTTGGTTTCCGCGCCCAGCTGCGTCGGCAGGGCATTCGGCACCAGGCTGACGGTGGTCACCGGCGCCAGGGTGAAGGCGATGGGAGATCCCGTGTCCTGGCGGTAGGCCGCACGGAGCCATTGTCCCTCGAAGGGCGAGACGCCGACTCCGACCCGGGGCGAAATCTCATCATCGGCCGGCCGGTCCTCGACCTTGACGGTGCTGCGCTCGATGCCCGCCTGCGCCTCGAACCAGTCATAGGGGCGCCAGAAGACATCCGCGTAGAGGCGGGTCGTGCGGAACGTCGCGCTCGACCGCTCGTCGATGTCGGTGAAGTCGAATGTGTCCGTAGCCGTGTTGTAGAGAAACGCACGGCCGATCTCGCGGGTGATCGTGCGGCCCCTTTGCGCCTCGAGCCCGTAATGCAGGGTCAGGTCTCCGAAGCCGATCTTATGGGACAGGGCGGCCGAGGCGCCTTCGGTGCGAGTCCGCTGCCAGTTGTTGCCCCCGATGATGAAACCGGGGACGGTTTCAGCATTCGCCGTGTTCGTGAAGCTACGCTCGATGGCGTTGATGCCGAAAACGGCGCCCGTCAGGACGTTCCGGTCGCTGAAGCTGTGGCTCCAGCCCGCCCCGCCCAGCACGGCCGCATTGTTCTGCGTCCCCTCGGCGAAGTTGGTCCTGGTGTTGGTCGTGGCGATGGCAGGATCGTTGTTCGCTCCGGCGCCGAACACGAGGAAGCGGTCGGCGGCCGAGGGCGCCATGCCGACGAAGAAGGCGCCGCTGTCCGCGTCCTCCCGGTCGATGAGGTCGCGTCCGTTGGTCCTCGTGCGGCTTGCCGTGAGGTTGAAGGAGGTCGGAACCGGCTCGTTCGAGAAGCCCTGCACCGTCGCGTCCGCTCCCCAGCCGATGCGGCCGTTGTGGTGCAGGAGCGAGCCGCCGACCTCCGCGTCCAGGAAGGGGCGGCGGAGCAGGTCGATGCGGCCGATGCGCCCGGAGACGGCGAGCGGATCGAAGAACAGGCCCTGGACCGTGAGGTTGAGCGACGTGAGATCGCTTCCGACACCGCTCTCGATGTTGGAGATGTCGGGCCTGCCGGTCACGAGGTTGGGGCGCTCCACGGCCGCCTGATCGAAATAGGTCGAGGCGCTGAAGGGATCGAAAACCCGATCGCCGTAGAAGCGCGACCACTCGTTGAGGTTCAGGAAGCGGTAGGCCTGGGCCGGATAGGAGCCGCCCTCCTTGTTGATGGCCAGACCGGCGAAATCGCCGCCCCGCTGGCGGTAGCGGCGCACGGCTTCGCGGGCGGCCAGGACGGCCTGGTCGGCCTGATACTGGTCGATGGCAATGGCCGTGCGGAAGCTTGCGACGACGGGATCGTTCGGATCGAGCCGATCCGCGTTGTCGAGGGCTTGGTCGGCCAGTTCCTCGTCGCCGTTCTGGTAATAGGCGATGGCGGCCATGAGCAGGCCCTGCGACAGGCCGGGATTGGCCGCAGAACCGGCCAGGATGGCTTCGAGCCCCTTGGCGGCCTCGCCCTTCTGCAGCAGATAGCGGCCGCGGGCGATGTAGCCTACGGAGAAGGCCGGATCGAGGGACAGGGCCTTGTCGATCAGGGCTCCGGCCTCGTCGACGCGGTTCTGGTCCAGCAGCAGGATCGCCAGGTTGGCATAGGAGACGGGACTGCCCGGATCCGCCTCGATGGCGCGGCGCAGAGCGTCTTCGGCCGCGAGCGGCCGGTCCCGGTCCGACTCGAACAGGCCGAGGCTGTTCCAGACATTGGAATTGCCCGGCGCGATGGCTGCGGCGCGGCGCAGGGACTCGACGGCCGCGTTGACCTCGCCGTCGATATCCCCGCGGATGTTGCTGTCGGCGGCGATCACCTCCGGATCGTCCGGATCGAGGGCCTTGGCGCGCGCGATGGCATCGCGCATCTCCTCGCGCCGGTTGAGCGCATAGGCGATCTGTGCCGCCGTCACGGCGAGGCGGGCATCGTTCGGGAAGCGCCTCTGCCCATCCTTCAGGACCTCGGCGGCGGCCTGCAGATCCTGCCGGAAGGCCACGACATAGGCGTGGGCGAGAACCGCGAAGGGGTCGTTGAGGGCGATCCTGGGTTCCGCATAGACCCGCTTCGGGTCAGCCAGGGACTGGGCGATGTAGCGCCCGTAAGAGGCGAAGATGCGCCGCTTCGGATCGACCCCCCGTTCGGCTCTGGCAAACAGGGCGGCGGCTTCGGGCCAGCGGTGCTGCGAGCCGAGCAGGGCGGCCTCCACCAGATCGGCGCGGGCGCGCTGCCCGGCGCTCAGGGGGCGGCTTCTCGCCTGGGCCAGGGCCTCGGCCGCGGCCGTCCGTCCATCGAGGGACGGAGCCACCTCGGCGAGCCTGAGCCAGTCTTCGGCGCTGCGGGCTTCCGGTGGGACCGCGGCGATCCGGGCGCGTTCGCCCCGCAGGGCAGGGCCCGTCAGGGGCGAGGTGGAGATGGAGGCGAACGTATCGCGCAGGCTCATGTAGAAGAGCATCTGCTCGCGGTCGTTCGAATTCGTGAGGATGAACTTGGTCGGGGCCTGTCCGATGGACACGACGGCGCCTTCGCCCTGACGGACCGTCACCGAGCCCTGGGCGTTGGACAGCTCCACCACGCCCTCGAGGACGATCAGGGACGTGCGGCCGCCCTCGACCGAGAGGGACCAGTCGGTACCGCGGATGGCCGCGACGGCTGCGGGCGTCTTGACGTCGACGCCGGAGCCGCCGCGGGCCGCGCGGGCCCAGATGTTGCCGCCCTGGAGGCTGAGCTGGGTGTTGCCGGCCTGGCCGCCGGCCACGTCATTGACGGTCAGGGTCGAGTTGCGTCCGACTCGGATCTGGGTCTGGTCGGAGAACAGGATCGCAAGATTGCCGATCTCGTTGGTCCGCAGGGTGTCGCCGCCGACCACGTTCTGCTGAATGGCGGCCGAGCGCCACATATCCTCGCGCACGAAGCGCATTTCCTCGCCGCCCTTGGCGGCCACGATGGCGCCCGCCGCCGGGATCGGACGCGGCACGGGAGACTGGGCCTGAGCATGGACGAGACTCAGGGCGAGGGCGCTTGTTGCGGCCAAAAGGCGAAAGGATCGTACAGACATGAAGACCAGCTTGATCGGAAGCTACCTGCTCTAACGTTACCGGAGCTTAGCAGCAAGTGCCTAGGATCAAAGCCGATTCACATCTCGTGCGGTGTGTTTTGGGACACAGGGTGAATCATTGCGGCATATAGGCCACAGATCGGTCCCGTGTTCGCAGGGTGATCGCCGAAGTCAGACCGTCTTGGTCCGAGCCATGAGGAGCTTCTGCTTCAGGTCGTGCTGGGCAAAAGGCTTCTGCAGGACGGGGCGGTCGCGGAAGGCATCGCGGATGCCGGCGCTGCCGTAACCCGTGGAAAACACGAAGGGGATCGAGCGCTGCGC
Organism: Microvirga sp. jy35; assembly: GCF_056148915.1. Lineage (NCBI taxonomy): Bacteria > Pseudomonadati > Pseudomonadota > Alphaproteobacteria > Hyphomicrobiales > Methylobacteriaceae > Microvirga > Microvirga sp. jy35. Next base: position 8,022 of record NZ_JBWBEW010000029.1, read on the forward strand.
CAGGGCCTCCGCCACCGGATAGATCGGCTCGCCGGCCACGTTCACGTCGAGAATGGCCAGATCGACCTGCTCGCGGGACACGGCTTCGAGGGCCGCAGACAGCCGGGCGGCCGGGCCGATCACTTCGCAGCCGAAGTCGAGGAGCATGTCTTCCAGCAGCAGGGAAATCGCAGCCTCGTCCTCGACGACGAGGATTCGCAGGCCATTGAGATCGCCGTCGCTCATTACGCTATCGGTCACGGTTTTGCTTTCTTTCAGGCAAGGCGCTGGTAGATTATTCCCCAGAACATGGGACACATGCTCTGGATGTTTTGGACTTCAAGCCTTGAGACTCAGACGCTTCTATCACTTTTGCGCCTCCATGCAAAAGGGCCTGGAACGGCCCTGATCCATGATATCATTATAGAACAAGATCTTAGGGCCGGACAGGCTCATTTCCGAGATCAGGAATCTGTTGAGGCAGTTGGCTGACGAGCATGGGAATAACCAGATTGTCCGGCATCCTAAAGCTTTTTGCGCCCCTCGGCGTTCTTCTGACGCTGTCGAGCGCGCCAGGCCTCGCGCACGGGCATCATCCCATCGTCGTCGCCTCGAAGGCGGATACGGAAGGCGCCCTGCTGGGCAGCATGATCGCCCTTGTGCTGGAGCGCGAAGGGGTCCCGGTCCAGACCCGCCTTCAACTGGGGCCGACCCAGCAGGTGCGGACGGCGATCCTTCAGGGGGAAGTCGACATCTATCCCGAATACACGGGCAACGGCGCGTTGTTCCACGGCCTTGAAGGCGATCCGGCCTGGAAGGCGCCGGCCTCAGCCTATGAACGGGTCAAGCGCCTTGATGCGGAGCGGCACCGGCTGGCCTGGCTCGAGCGGGCGCCTGCCAACAACACATGGCTGATCGCCGTCCGGGGCGATCTCGCCCGACGGTCCAACCTCACGACCATGGAGGATTTTGCCCGAGCCGTCGGGGCACCCATGAGCCTGCGGCTGGCCGCTTCCGCCGAGTTCGTCGAGAGCCCGGCGGCGCTTGCGTCCTTCGAGAAGACCTATGGCTTCCACTTTCCCCGGAACGGGATCGCGGTCCAGCCCGGCGGCGACACCATGACCACCATGCGCGCGGCGGCGCAGGGCATCGGCGGGGTCAATGCCGCGATGGTTTACGGCACCGACGGTGCCATCGCCACCCTCGACCTCGTTGTCATGAAGGACACGAGGGGCGCCCAGATCGTCTACGAGCCCGCTCCGGTCGTGCGGATTGAGGCGCTGGAGCGCTTTCCGAAAATCTCAAGAGCGCTCGCCGGCGTCTTCGCCTCCCTCAGCACGGCCAAGCTCCAGGCTCTCAATGCCGAAATCGTGGTCGACGAACGGCCGGCCCGGGATGTGGCCGAGCGCTATCTGAACCAGCTTCATCGCCGTCCGGGAGGCTAGGGCCTCGTCTGCCCCCTTGCGAAAGACAAGGCTTGTCCTGAATAATCCGCCGATGTGCTCGCGTCCTTCCGCCCATCCTCCCGCTTCCGCCTGGAATCGCAACCATGCCTAGGCGGCCGCCAAAGGCACCGGTTCTCATCGTCCTGCACCAGGAGCATTCGACCCCGGGGCGGGTCGGCCGTCTGCTCGTGGAGCGCGGCTATCCCCTCGACATCCGTCGCCCCCGCTTCGGCGACCCGCTGCCGGACACCCTCGCGGAGCACAGCGGCGCCATTGTCTTCGGCGGTCCCATGAGCGCCAATGATCCGGACGACTTCATCAAGCAGGAGATCGACTGGATCGAAGTGCCCCTCAGGGAGAGCAAGCCCTATCTCGGCCTCTGCCTCGGGGCGCAGATGATGGCCAAGCACCTGGGTGCCGGCGTCTGGGCGCATCCGGAGGGCAGGGCCGAGATCGGCTATTACCCGCTCCTGCCGACGCGGGCCGGCGAGGCCCTGAGCGAGAGCTGGGGCGTTCCCTGGCCGAGCCATGTCTATCACTGGCACCGGGAAGGATTCGACTGCCCCTCGGGCGCCGAGACGCTGGCTACCGGCGACGACTTCCCCACCCAGGCGATCCGGGTGGGCGAGAAGGCCTTCGGGCTTCAGTTCCATCCGGAGGTCACGCACGCCATGCTCTGCCGCTGGACGGTGGTCGCCGAGGAGCGCTTGCGCATGCCGGGCGCCCAGGACCGGGTGCGCCAGCTCGAGGGCCGCTATCAGCATGACCCGCACGTGTCACGCTGGCTCGACCGGTTCCTGGATCACTGGCTGTCCGAGAAGCGCTGAGAGCCGCAATTGAAACCTCCCGTTCTGGCGAGCGAGCGTTTGCGCTTTCACCCTTGGGATGCCGAGGACTTTCCGCTGTTTGCATCGCTTCACGGCGATCCCGAGGTGCAGCATTTCCTGCAGATGGGCGACCCGCCCTGGGACGAAGCGTTCCTTCGGGCCAAGTTCGAGGGTTTCCTGGCCGATTATGCCGCCCATGGCTGGACGAAGTTCAAGGTCACCGATCAACATGGGGCCTTTCTGGGCCGTGCGGGCTTCGGATGGTTTTCGGCAACCGGCGAAGTCGAGCTCGGCTACAGCTTCATGCGCGCCTTCTGGGGGCATGGCTATGCCACCGAGGCCGCTTGCGCGCTGCTGAACTGGATCTATAGCGCCAAGCCCATCGATCATGTCATCGGGTTCGCAGTGGCCGAACATGCAGCCTCCCGCCGCGTCCTCGAAAAGGCCGGGATGTCGTTTGCAGGCATCAGGGATGTGGACGGAATTCCCAACGCCTTCTACCGGCACGACCGATCGTCGTAGGAACTCACGTCGCGTCGAACTCGAACGGCGAGATGCCGCGCTTCATCTCGTCCACGATCAGCGCATGCATCAGGGGAGGAGCGGCGCGCTGCGGGCAGGCGACGCGGTCGCACAGGCGGCAGTTGATCCCGATGGGTGTGGCTTCTGTGGACGACAGGTCGAAGCCGCGCGCATAGACCAGGCGGTGTGCGTATTTCAGCTCGCAGCCGAGGCCCACCACGAAGCGCGGATCGGGAGCTCCCCAGGGGTTGAAGGCGCGCTTGACCGTACGGGCCATGGAGAACCAGCGCGATGAATCCGGCAGCTCGATCACTTGCGTCGCCACCTGGCCGGGGGTGCGGAAGGTGGAATGCAGGTTCCACAAGGGGCAGGTGCCGCCGAACTGCGAGAACGGGAAGCGGCCGGACGAGAAGCGCTTCGACACGTTGCCGGCCGAATCCACCCGCACCAGGAAGAAGGGGATGCCGCGCGCGCCGGGGCGGGCCAGGGTGGTCAGCCGATGCGCCACCTGCTCGAAGCTCGCGCCGAAACGGGCGCCGAGCACCTCCACGTCGTAGCCCAGCGCCTCCGCGGCCGCGTGGAACTTCGCATAGGGCATCATCAGGGCGCCGGCAAAGTAATTGCCGAACGAGACCCGAAGCAGGCGCCGGGCCGGGCCGTCGACCGGCTCGAGTCGTGCGGCCAGCGCATCGACGGTCTCGCGCATCTCGGCAAAGCCCAGCTGATAGGCGGCCTGGAAGGTCCTGCCGGAGGGGTCCACCAGCTCCGAGATCAGGAGCTGGCGGCGGTGATGGTCGTAGCGGCGGAGTGCATCCGGCATCACGTCGATGGGCATCACGCGCACCCGGATGCCGTGCTTGGCATGCAGGCGCTCGCTGATCGCGAAGAACAGGTCGTGCCCCGTCAGGGCGAGTTCCGAGGCCAGCGCTTCCGCGGCCTCGTCCAGCTCCGGAAAATGGTTCTTCGCCTCGTGGATCAGTTCCCGCACCCGGTCAACCGGGTTGACCTGCGGCGCGTCCTCGGCCCGGTCGCGGTCGTTGAGGCTGGGCGTCACAGCCTCCCTGGCGCCGCGCATGGCTTGATAGGCCCGGTAGAGGCGGTTGATGGCGTCGACCATGGAGGGTGCGCTCTCGACGGTCTCGCGCAGCTCGAGCCGGGCCACAGGCGTTGAGCGGAACAGCGGATCGGCAAAGACCTCCTCCAGCTCGGAGATGGTGCGCTCGTGATCGTCGTTGGCGAATTCGCGCGGGTCGAGCGAATAGGCATGGGCGAGGCGGATGAGCACCTGCGCGGTGATCGGGCGCTGGTTGCGCTCCATGAGGTTGAGATAGCTCGGCGACAGCCCGAGCTCCTCGGCCATGCGGGCCTGGCTCAGGTTGAGGTCACGCCGCAGGCGCTTGAGGCGCGGGCCGACGAAGAGTTTTCTGCTCTCATCCATGTGTAAATCTTTTTACAACTTTACCCGCTTGTGGCTGTCGGAGATTTACAAGGCTACTTTTCTTCCCAAATCAGCCGTTGAAACAAAAGCTTCTTCTGGAATTATATCTTTCAGACGCCCCGCCGATGCACAGAGTTTGTGGGTCCCAAGGGTCCTTTGTCAACGGATGTAAACTTTATGATGAGGCCTGACGGCAGGTCCATCGCCTCTCGAATGGAGATCGATCATGTTGAAGTCACGTTTCTGGGTGGTTGGCGGCGAGTACACCTCCTGCGAGTGCGAGACCATCGTCCGAGGCACTGAGCGGGTCATCGGACCCTTCGAGAGCCGCACGGAAGCCGAGCGCACCTGGCGCACCCTGTCCGAGGATCACCGGCCGCAGGCGCAGGTCCGCTTCACCATCGCCCAGGAGCCCCCGTCGACCTTGAGCGCCTAGCGCATCGTGCGGACCCGAAGGGCCGCGCCAGCGAAAAGTGGACCCGGTTTTCGCTGGCGCGGCCCCCTGGGTCCGGTCACACGATGCGATCTTCTAAGAAGGAGCATCGGACCCAAAAGTGGGTTCCACTTTTGGGTCCGATGCTTCTGAGGCCATCGGGCATGCTCGTAGGTCGCCCGCCGAAGGACGTAAGTGCCTTCGGCGGGATCTTTTTGTCCGCGCACGAAGTTTTTCTCCTCCGGCCCAACTCTTCTTGAGCCCCCCTCTGCCTAAACCGCCGAACTGTCCTAAAACCAGCGGGGCAAGGTTTCATAAGGGGTTTTAAATGAAGACCGTCCTCCAGTCGCTCGCATTCGCCGCCGCCCTCGGGCTGGCCGCGACGGGCGCCGCCAGGGCCGATGTGGTCGTCTCGTCCAAGATCGACACGGAAGGCTCCGTTCTCGGCAACATCATCCTGCTCACCCTCGATGCCAACGGCATCAAGACCCAGGACCGTGTCCAGCTCGGTGCGACCCCGGTGGTGCGCAAGGCTCTCACCGCAGGCGAGATTGACATCTACCCCGAATACACCGGCAACGCGGGCTTCTTCTTCAACAAGGCGGACGATCCCGTGTGGAAGGACGCCGCCAAGGGCTTCGAGACCGCCAAGAAGCTGGACTACGACGCCAACAAGATCGTCTGGCTCGATCCCTCCCCGGCCAACAACACCTGGGCCATCGCCGTGCGCAAGGAGGTAGCAGACGCCAACAAGCTGAAGACCATGTCCGATTTCGGTCAATGGATCGCGAAGGGCGGCAAGGTGGTGCTCGCCGCCTCCGCCGAGTTCGTGAACTCGGAAGCCGCTCTGCCGGCCTTCCAGAAGACCTATGATTTCCGCATGAAGCCGGAGCAGCTCATCGTGCTCTCCGGCGGCGACACGGCGGCCACCATCAAGGCGGCGGCCGAGCAGACCAACGGCGCCAACGCCGCCATGGTCTACGGCACCGACGGCGGCATCGCCCCCTCGGGCCTCGTGGTGCTGACGGATGACAAGGGCGTCCAGCCCGTCTATGCGCCCGCCCCCATCGTGCGCGAGGCGGCCTTGAAGGAGAACCCGAAGATCGCCGAGCTTCTGAAGCCCGTCTTCGCCTCCCTCGATCTCGCAACCCTCCAGGGGCTGAATGCCCGGGTGCAGGTCGGCGGCGAGCCGGCAAAGGCGGTGGCGATGGATTACCTGAAGTCCAAGGGCTTCCTGAAGTAACCCGACGGCTCGATTCGAAGTCCGAACTGCACGACGAAGGCCGGACGCTTTGTGAATACGATCTCCTCCCGAACCACTGCGGCCGGCATGCCCACCCTGCGCCCCACCTTGCACCTGGACCGGCTCGGGAGCGTGATTGCCGGGCTCATAGGAATCGCGCTGTTCGCGAGCCCCTTCGTCACGTACCGGGCGAACCGCATCGTCTCGGGCGAAGGGCGTCCGCTCTTCGATGCCCTGCCGCCGGCAGGCGTTCTCATCACCATCGCCGTGGTGCTCGGCGTCGCGCTCTGCGCGGTGCTGGTGCACAGGCCTCTCGTCCGGCTGGCGGCGGCCTCCATCGGGCTCGGCGCGGTCTTTCCCGCGGTCGGCTTCTCCGCAGGCTTCGTCACCCCGGCCGGCAACACCTTCGCCCGCGTGTCGCCCTCCGTCGGCTTCTGGCTTCTCGCCCTGGCCTTCGCGCTGCTTGCCGCCGACGCCCTGACGCGCCTGCGCCTCGGACCCGGGGCGAGGCTTGCGGCCTTGGGGATCGCGGCGGGCGCATTGGCGCTTCTGCTCCTCTCGGGAGCCTGGAACGATCTTTCCCTGATGAAGGAATATGCGAACCGGGCGGACAGCTTCTGGCGCGAGGCGCGCCAGCACCTGTGGCTCGCCCTCGGCTCTATGCTGGCTGCCTGTCTCGTCGGTTTGCCGCTCGGCATGGCAAGCCATCGCGTTCCCGCCCTGCGAGCAGCCGTCCTGCAGGGGCTCAGCATCGTGCAGACGATCCCGAGCATCGCGCTCTTCGGAATCCTGATCGCGCCGCTCGGGTACCTCGCCGCCAACGTGCCGCTCGCCGCCGCGCTCGGCATCCGCGGCATCGGATCAGCGCCCGCCTTCATCGCGCTGTTCCTTTATTCCCTGCTGCCGCTGGTGGCCAACACGATGGCAGGCTTGAGCCAGGTGCCGGCCGAAGTCACCGAGGCCGCGCGGGGCATGGGCATGTCGCGGCGGCAGCGCCTGGTGCAGATCGAGCTGCCTCTGGCGCTTCCCCTCATTCTGGCGGGCATCCGCATCGTGCTGGTCCAGAATTTAGGGTTGGCCACGATCGCCGCGCTGATCGGGGGAGGGGGCTTCGGCACCTTCGTGTTCCAGGGCATCGGCCAGACGGCCATCGACCTGGTGCTCCTCGGGGCCTTTCCGACGGTGGCCCTGTCCTTCGCCGCGGCCGTCATCCTCGACGCGATCATCGACCTGACGCGGGGGGGCGCGGCATGATCGAGATCGAGCATCTCAGCAAGCGCTATGGCGACAGCATCGTCGTCGACGATGTGTCCTTCACGGTGGGGGAGGGCGAGATCGCGGTCGTGGTCGGCACCTCGGGGGCCGGCAAGTCGACCCTGCTGCGCATGATCAACCGGCTCGTCGTTCCCAATACGGGCCGCGTTCTCGTGGACGGACAGGACACGGCAACCATTCCCGAGGACGAGCTCCGGCATCGCATCGGCTATGTCATCCAGGGCTACGGCCTGTTCCCTCACCGCAATGTGGCGGACAACATCGCCACGGTGCCGCGCCTTCTCGGCTGGGACAGGCGGCGGGTCGCGGCACGCGTCGAGGAGCTGCTCGATCTGTTCCAGCTCGAACCGGGGGAGTTCGCGCAGAAATTTCCGCATCAGCTGTCGGGCGGCCAGCAGCAGCGCGTGGGCGTCGCCCGGGCGCTCGCGGCAAGACCTGCGCTTCTCTTGATGGACGAGCCTTTCGGGTCGCTCGATCCCGTCATCCGCGGCAAGGCGCAGGACGATCTCCTGACGATCCAGCGACGGCTCGGCACCACCATCGTGCTCGTGACGCACGACATGAATGAAGCCTTCCATCTGGGCAACCGGATTGCCGTCATGGATCAGGCCCGCCTCCTGCAATATGCCACGCCGGCGGATCTGCTGACGCATCCGGCGGAAGCCTTCGTGGAGCAGCTTGTCGGCACGGCGGAGCGCCCCTTCCGTCTCCTGTCCCTCGTGACGGTGCAGGATGCGATGGAGCCGGGTCACGCCGAGGGAGAACCGATATCCGTCTTGGCCAGCCTGCGCGATGCGCTGTCGCAGCTGATGTGGCGCGGCAGGCAGGTTCTGCCCGTGGCCGATGCGTCGGGCGCCTCCGTCGGGCGGATCAGCATCGACGGCATCCTCAGGCACGGGCGGTCCCTCCCATGAGCACCCGTGCCGTCATCCTGCGCGCCGCGGCGCTGCTCCTGCTCGTGGCCTTCGTGACAGTGCCGCAGCTCTTCGCCTTCGCGTTCGAGCCGCTGACCGTCAACAACGCGCCGGCGATCTACAATCAGGGCAGTCTGCTCGCACTCACCCTGGCGCATCTGCGCATCGTGTTCCTGGCGACCCTCGCCAGCACGATCCTGGCGGTCGCGCTGGGCATCTTCGTCACCCGGCCATCGGGGCGCGAGTTCCTGCCGCTCTCGCGCAGCCTCGTGAATATCGGCCAGACCTTCCCGCCCATCGCCGTGCTGGCGATCGCCGTGCCGCTCGTGGGTTTCGGGGAGAAGCCCACCTTCATCGCACTGTTTCTCTACGGTCTCCTGCCCATCTTCGAGAACACGCTGGCCGGCCTGACGGAGGTGTCGCCCCGTACGCTCGAGGCCGCCAAGGGCATGGGCATGAATGCCCGCCAGCGCCTGTGGCAGGTGGAGCTGCCGCTTGCCCTGCCGGTGATCCTCGCCGGCATCCGCCTCTCGGTCATCATCAGCTTAGGGACGGCCACCATCGGATCGACCGTGGCGGCCAAGGGCCTGGGCGAGGTCATCATCGCAGGCCTTCAGTCGAACAACGTGGCGTTCATCCTTCAGGGCGGATTGGTGGTTGCCTTGCTGGCGGTTCTCATCCACGACGGATTGGGACTGGCCGAACGAATGGCCGCCAGGCGGCTTGGCCGCCCCAATGACGAGGCCGCATGACGATCTTGGCGCGTCTCAAGTCGGAAACCCGGGCGGCGCACGACCGCATCGAGGCGGCCATGGATCTCGACCGCCGCATCGCCTCGCGCGACGCCTACCGGGACCTGCTGATCCGCTTCTACGGGTTCCACAAGGCCTGGGAGGACCAGGCGGTCTGCAAGGCGCCTGACCGAACCTTCTTCGAGCGCCGGCGCAAGACGCAGCACCTGGTGAAGGACCTCGACGCCCTAGGACTAAAATCGGAAGACATCATGCGTTTGCCACAATGCCAGCCTCTGATGCCGCTCCCTGCGCCGGAGGCCGTGCTGGGGAGCATGTACGTGGTCGAGGGCTCCACCCTCGGCGGCGCCATCATCGCCCGCGAGGTGGAGCGGCGGCTCGGCTATACCGCGGAGACGGGCTGCGCCTATTTCCGCAGCTACGGACGTGATATTGCGGCCATGTGGAAATCGTTCGGCGCGGTGCTTCTGGAAGCGTCGTCGCCGGAGGCCGACGATCTGATTGTCGAGTCCGCACAAAAGACCTTCACCGTGATGCACGACTGGCTGTGCGAGAACCCATGACCCTGCAGACGCCGCAAGAAACCGACCCGAAGGACATCGACCTCACCGCCTGCGACCGGGAGCCGATCCACATTCCAGGCAGCATCCAGCCGCACGGGATCCTGCTGGCGCTTAGCCTCTCGGACCGGACGCTGGCCTATGCCAGCGCCAACATCGCCGAGGCCTTTGGGCTCGATCCGTCTGCCGCCCTGGGCCGGCCCTTCGCCGAGGTTCTGCCGATCTTACGCCGGGAGTTCGAGGCGCAGCTCGCCGATCCGCCGCCCGCCGGAACCACGCGCTATCTCCGCACGATTGTCGTGTCCACCACGAGCGGCGAGCGCGCCTACGAGGCCGCGATCTCCCGCTCAGGTGAATGCGCCGTCCTGGAGCTCGAGGAAACGCCCCTGGAGGCCGTCTCCAGCCTCGATTCCCTCTATCCCACCCTGCGCCGCTTCGTGGAGCAGCTGCAGGGGGCCTCCAGCGTCGACATTCTCTGCAGTCTCGCGGCGAAGGACATCCGCCGCATGACCGGGTTCGACCGGGTGCTGATCTATCGCTTCGACGAGCTCTGGAACGGCACCGTCATTGCCGAGGACCGCAACGAGGTCCTGCCGTCCTATCTCGATCTGCGCTTTCCGGCCTCCGACATTCCGGCCCAGGCGCGGGAGCTTTACCGGCGCAACCGTCTTCGCATTATTTCCGATGCCGACTACACCCCGGTCCCGATCCAGTCGCGGAACCCTGAGCCCCTGGACCTGAGCGACTCCGTCCTGCGCAGCGTCTCGCCGGTGCATCTCGAATACATGCGCAACATGGGGACGCTCGCCTCCATGTCGATCTCGATCCTGCGCGACGGCAGGCTGTGGGGCCTGATCTCCTGCCACAGCAGGGAGCCGAAGCGGGTCTCGCTCCAGGTGCGCAACGCCTGCGATTTTCTCACCCAGATCTTCTCGCTCCAGCTCGAGGCGCGGGAGAACACGACGCTCGCCGAAAACCGGGTGCGTCTCGGCACCGTGCAGACACGGCTCCTCGCCCATATGGCGGCGGAGGATCATTTCATCGCGGGCCTCGTGAACCACCCGGACGACCTCATGCTCCTGGCCGGGGCGAAAGGCGCGGCCGTCCTCACGCAGGACCATTGCTGGTGTCTCGGCCAGACCCCCGACGAGGAGGAGGTCAAGGCCCTGTTCGCCTGGCTCTCGCGGCATAACCAGGAGGACGTCTTCGCGACGGACCACCTGTCTCAGGCCTACCCGGCGGCAAAGGCCTATACGGACCGGGCCAGCGGCCTTCTGGCGATCTCGATCTCGAAGGCGCATTCGAGCTATGTGCTCTGGTTCCGCCCCGAGGTGGTCCAGACCGTCAAATGGGGCGGCAACCCGCAGAAGCCGGTGCAGGAAGAAGCCGGCACCCTGCGGCTCCATCCCCGCCGCTCCTTCGAGATCTGGAGGGAGACGGTGCGGGAGCGGTCCCTGCCTTGGGACCAGAGCGAGATCGAGGCGGTCAGGGAACTGCGCCACGCCATCGTGAGCGTCGTGCTGCGCCGGGCCGAGGAGCTGGCGGCCATCTCAGAGGAGCTGCGCCGCAGCAACAAGGAGCTGGAGGCCTTCTCCTATTCGGTGTCCCACGACCTGCGCGCGCCGTTCCGGCACATCGTGGGCTTTTCCGAGCTCCTGAAGAAGCAGGAATCGAGCGGGCTCTCGGAGAGAGGCAAGCGCTACATCGACACCATCATCGATTCGGCCTACACGGCCGGAACCCTCGTGGACAACCTGCTGCGCTTCTCTCAGATGGGCCGCACGGCCCTCAGGCCGCGGCGGGTCGACATGCATCGCCTGATCGACGAGATCCGGCAGCAGCTCGCCGTGCATTTGGCCGATCGCCGGATCGAATGGGTGATCGGCGACCTGCCCGATGTGACGGCCGATCCGGTGCTGATCCGGCTGGTGTTTGAAAATCTTCTCGACAATGCCGTCAAATACACCCGCCCCCGGGAGAGGGCCCGCATCGAGATCGGCTCCACCCGCAACGAAGGGGAGAAGGTGTTTTTCGTGCGGGACAACGGCGTCGGATTCGATATGAAGTACAGCGACAAGCTGTTCGGCGTCTTCCAGCGGCTGCACCGGATGGAGGATTTCGAAGGCACCGGCATCGGGCTGGCCAATGTCCGCCGCATCGTCGAAAGACATGGGGGCCGGACCTGGGCCGAAGGCGCTCTCGACCGGGGAGCGACCTTCTCCCTTGCCCTGCCGGATCAAACAACGACTGAAGGAGCGGCGTGAATGCCGGATTTGAAACCGATCCTGCTGGTTGAGGACAACCCGAAGGATCTTGAACTGACGCTGGCGGCCCTGGAGCAGAGCCAGCTCGCCAACGAGGTCGTCATCGTGCGCGATGGTGCCGAGGCCCTCGATTTCCTCTACCGCCGCGGCGCGCATGAAAGCCGCAACACCAGCGATCCCGCCGTGGTCCTGCTCGATCTCAAGCTGCCGAAGGTCGATGGGCTCGAGGTGCTGGAGAAGGTGAAGGCCGATCCGCATCTGAAGCAGACGCCGGTTGTGATGCTCACCTCCTCGCGGGAGGAGACCGACCTCGTGCGCAGCTATGAGCTCGGGGTGAATGCCTTCGTGGTGAAGCCGGTGGGCTTCCGCGAGTTCTTCGATGCGATCCAGGACCTCGGGGTGTTCTGGGCCATCCTCAACGAGCCGCCGCCGCGGCGCAACGGAGCATAGCGCCACCGATGAGCGTGCAGACCCGTCCGCAGTCCGGCCCGTTGCTGCGCATCCTCCTCCTGGAGGACAGCGCGCTCGATGCTGAGCTGGTGACTGAGGCTCTGGCCTCCGCCGACCTCTCCGTGGCCATGGAGCGGGTCGACACGGCGGACGATTTCACGAGAGCGGTGCAGGACGGGCGCTGGGACATCATCCTGGCCGATTACCGGCTTCCTGCCTTCGACGGGCTGAGCGCCCTGGAGATCGTGCAGGCGCGGGCTCCCGGCACGCCCTTCGTGTTCGTGTCCGGGGCGCTCGGCGAAGAGGTGGCGGTCGAAGCGCTCAAGCGCGGTGCCACGGATTACGTGCTCAAGCACAGCCTCGACCGGCTTCCCGGCACCGTCCTGCGGGCGCTTGCGGAAGCGCGCGAACGGGCCGGCAAGCTGCATGCGCAGGAGGCCCTTCAGGCGCTTCTGGATCGGCAGACGGCGCTTCTGCACGAGCTCGACCATCGGGTGAAGAACAATCTCCAGCTTCTCCTGTCCCTGATCGGGATCGAGATCCGCCAGGCCGGGGACGATAAGGTCCGGCAGGTCCTCAGCCGCATGAGGGAGCGCCTGCAGGCGCTCGGCGCGGCGCATCGGGATCTCTACGACGGCAAGGGCGCGGCGCGCTTCGATGCGTCCAGCTTCGCCAAGGGGCTCTGCCAGGAGCTTACCGCCGCGTTGCCCGAGGTGAGGATCATACCGGAATTCGAGGTCGAGAACGTGGAAGTCGAGGCCGCCAAGGCAGCTCCCATCGCGCTCCTGTTCAACGAAGTCGTCGTCAATGCCCTCAGCCATGCCTACCGGGAGCGCCATGGGAAGCTGAAGCTCACCTTACGCATCCGCGATGGCGTGCTGCTGTTCCAGCTGTCGGACGACGCCTTCAGCCCCGAGGAGAAGCAGGCGGCACAGAACAGCGCGTCCGGCACGGTCCTGAAGGCTTTGTCGCGCCAGCTCGATGCCCAAGTGGAATGGCCGCCGGGCGAGCCCGCGACCCTCGTGCGCATCACCATGCCGGCGCAGGACGTGAGCTAGCACGATGGCGCGGGAACCCAGGGCCGGAACGAAGACTGCGCAAGCGGCTATGGGTCTTCCAGGAAGAGCCAGAACATCCCTGCGGCAGGTCTTGTGGGGGCTGGTGCTCGCCATCTCGCTGCCGATCATCCTCGTGGCGACCGGCGGCTTCTATTCGGGCTACAGGGCCGAGCAGCAGGCCATCGATCAGCGCATGCAGGAGACCGCCCGCGCCCTGAGCCTGCTGCTGGATCGGGAAATCGATAAATCGGTTTTGGCGATGCGGGTCCTGTCCCAATCGCCAACCCTTGCCAAGGGCGACTTCGAAAGCTTCTACAATCGGGTGAGGGACGTCCGCCTCGCGGATCCTTCCTGGATCGCTCTTTTCGAGCCGGGCGGCCGCGCCATCTTCAACACCCGCGTGCCTTACGGCGTTCGCCTGCCGGACAGCAACCGCCCGGATGTTCTTCGGCAGGTTCAGGAGACGCGCAGACCGCACGTGTCGGACCTCTATACCGGCTCCCTGACGGGGGAGCGCCTCATCACCATCAATGTTCCCGTCATCCTGGACGCGCAGGTGGGCTACATCCTGTCGCTCGCCATTACTCCCGAGGCGTTTCAGAACATCATCCGCGATCAGAGGATCGCCGATGGCTGGAACGCCGCCGTGCTCGACGGCAGCAAGCGGATCGTGGCCCGGTCCCGCGCGCCGGAGCGGTTCGTCGGCCAGCTGGCCAGCACCAACGTGCAGGAGGCGCTTGCTGGGTCCTCCGAGGGCCTTCTCCAGAGCGTCACGCTCGACGGCATCGCGGTTCGCACCTATTTCAGCCTCTCGCCAGCCTATGGCTGGTCCTTTGTCATCAGCATCCCGACCTCGGAGCTGGCGCAGTCGATCGAGCGCTCGCTCTTCTGGGTCATGATCCTGGCCGGGGTCGTCCTCTTGGGTCTGCTCCTGGCGGCCCTCCTGTCGCGCGCCATCGCCAGGCCGGTCGACCAGCTCGTCGCGGCGGCCCAGGCCCTCGGCCGCGGCGAGGATGTCTCGGGACCGGATACGACCCGGGTTCTGGAATTCGACACGATCAGGAAGGCTCTTGCGGAGGCATCGGCGGACATCCGCAAGCACGAGCGCGATCGGGAGGATGTTCTCGCGCAGATCGCGGAGAGCGAGGCCCGCCTGCGCCTGGCGCTCAATGCCGGGCATTTCGGCTCCTGGGAGCTCACGCCGGAGACAGGCTCCTTCATCACCTCGGCAACCTGCCGGGCGAATTTCGGCCGCAGCCGCGACGAGCCGTTCTCCTACGCGGATCTGGTCTCCTCCATCCATCCCGACGACCGCGCCATGCAGGCCGAGGCCGTGGCGCGGGCGATTGCGAACAACACGGATCTCCTTGTGGAGTATCGCGCGATCTGGCCCGACGGCAGCGAGCACTGGATCCGCGTCAGCGGCCGGACGCGGGCCGGGGAAAACGGCCAGCTGTCCATGGTTGGCGTCACGCAGGAGATCACGGAGCGCAAGCTTGCAGACGAACGGCAGGCGCTTCTGCTGCACGAGTTGAACCATCGCGTGAAGAACACGCTGGCGACCGTGCAGTCGGTGGCCTCGCTCACCCGGCGTTCGGCCCAGAACGCCGACCCTGCGGCATGGAACGCCTTCATGGATCGCCTGCACGGACTCGCCAAGACTCACGATCTTCTGACGACCACCCATTGGCAGGGCGCGCTTCTGGAGGATGTGCTGAAGAACGAGCTCGATCCCTACCAGGATGTCCTGCGTCAGCGCATCCGCCTGAAGGGGCCGAAGATCAACCTCCAGCCGAGCGCCGTGCTGGCCTTGGGACTTGCCATCCACGAGATGGCGACGAACGCGGTCAAATACGGCAGCCTCTCGGTGCCGGAGGGAAAGGTTCACGTGATGTGGGCCGTCACGTCCGGAAGCGCTCCGCCCTCCCTGCTTGTCGAGTGGGTCGAAAGCGGCGGTCCGACCGTGAGGAAGCCGGAGCGCCAGGGCTTTGGAACCAAGCTCATCCAGCGCGGCCTGGCGCAGCAGCTCGGGGGCGAGATCAAGCTCGATTTCGCGCCGGCAGGCATTCGCTGCGTGATCACCTTCCCGATCACCACCATGGTCGCCGACGCCGACGATGCCGACGGGACCAGGCAGCGCTACGCGTCCTGAGGCGGCGGCATCGTCCTGCTTGACAGAAGACCGTCGTTCCGATGCAAGCTTGAACAGCCCTGTCCCCCATCCGGTGCCTCGATGACGACCGTCCGCGACAAGCTCGAAACCATCCTGGAGCGTCTGGCCGCACGGGCTGCCGACGAGCGGGTGTTCCTGCGGGTCTATCATGATGCCGCCCGCGCCGCAGCGGAGGCCGCCGATGCGCGCCGGCGTGCGGGCGTCTCCCTGGGCCCGCTCGATGGCGCGATCGTGTCGATCAAGGATCTGTTCGATGTGGCGGGCGAGACCACGCTCGCGGGCTCCATCGCGTTGCGCGACAGGCCTCCGGCCACGAGGGACGCGACGATCGTCCGACGCCTGCGCTGGGCCGGAGCCGTCATCCTCGGAAAGACCAACATGGTCGAGTTCGCCTATTCGGGGCTCGGCCTCAACCCGCATTACGGCACGCCGGGCAATGCGGCCGATCCTCTGCGCATTCCGGGAGGCTCGTCGTCCGGCGCCGGCGTCACCGTCGCCGAAGGCACGAGCGAGATCTCCATCGGCAGCGACACGGGTGGTTCGGTGCGCATTCCGGCGGCGCTCAACGGCATCGTCGGGTTCAAGCCGACTGCGCATCGCATTCCCCTGGATGGAGTGTTCCCGCTCTCGCCCAGCCTTGATTCCGTCGGGCCGCTGGCCCGCTCCGTTCAGGATTGTGCCTTCACCGATGCGGTCATGGCGGGCGAAGAGCCTTCCATGCTCAAGCCCCGTCCCCTTTCAGGCTTGCGCATCGGCGTTCCCCGCGGGCGCCTGTTCTCGGACACGGAGCCTCTGGTGGAGCGCGCCTTCGAGGCGGCCTTGAGCCGCCTGTCGCAGGCTGGCGCAAGGATTGGCGAGCACGGCATCGAGGACCTGCTCGCGGCCATGACGGAGACCACCGCCGCAGCCTCGATCGCTTCCATCGAAGCCTCGGAGGTTCACGCGGACTGGCTTGAAGCGAAGGCCCACGAGATCGACCCGCGCGTGCGGTGGTCCATTGCGCGCAGCGGCACGGTTCCGGCGCCGGTCTATATCCGCATGGTCCGCCAGCGCTCGGCGCTGGCTGCCGCCATGGATGAACGCCTGGCTCCGATCGACGTGCTGGCGCTGCCGACGACGGCCATCTCGGCGCCCCTGACCGCGCCTCTGGAGGCGGACGACAGGCTCTACAACAAAACGGACTGGCACATCCTGCGCAATCCGATGTTCTGCAACCAGTTCGATCTCACCGCCATCTCGCTGCCGCTTCCCGGCTGCGAGCGCCCGACAGGGTTCATGCTGGTGGCGCGCCACGGGCAGGATCGTCGGCTGCTGGACATCGCAGCCGGCGTGGAGCGGGAACTGGAACGGTGGTGAGAGACGCGATCGTCAGGAGCTGATGGCGCGGGCGAGGCTCAGGCAGGCGGCGACCCCATCTTCCAGGATCCTGTCCGACAGCTCCTCGTCATCGACGGCGCGCGCGAGCTGCATCATGCCGATCGTGCCGGAGATGATGGCCGTGGCGACGGAGCGCCGGGCTTCCGGGGTTGCACTGGCGGGCAGCAGGCTGGCGAGCATCTCGATATGCTCGACGATGCTTTCCGTGAACATCTCGCGCACCGCCGGGTGACGCCGGGCGATCTCCGGGGCAATGGCTGCTGCCACGCATCCGGTCTCCGGGTTGTCGCGGTGGTGCGGGCTCAGGTACGCGCGGCACACGGCTTCGAACTTGTCCTCGTTCGAGGCCGCGACCGAACCGATCCAGGACTTGACCTGATCGATGGCTTCCGCCAGCGCCTCCTCGATCAGAGCATCCTTGGACGGGAAATGGCTGTAGAAGCCGCCATGGGTGAGACCCGCGCTGGCCATGAGGCTCGCGACGCCGCAGGATTCCACCCCGTCCTGACGGAGCTTCTTCGCTGCGACCTCGACGATCCGCCTGCGCGTCGCATCCTTGTGGCCTTTTTCATAGCGCATGGTGTCTCACTCTCCCGAAGGGGATGCAGGCTGATCTGACAATCGGGCTGAATTCATACTCTGCTGGCGCAATATAATACTACTGCGCAGCCGGGGTGTCCACAGGTCCGCCCGCATGACCTCAGCTCCTTTTTCATGTCTTCAAGCCTGTTCCGCCAGGGGGTCCATACCGGCCTGCCAGCGGCCCTGAAAGCCTTGCCTGACAAGATTTCCCGGCAGGAGATCTTGCATCGGGAACGATGTTTATATTATGATCATCATGCAAAACAAAGAGCGGCCGAAATCCGCCCCTCGGTTTCCGTAACGGAATAAGCCCTTAGTCGGGAATGAACCCCATCCGATTCCAGGTTTGCGTACTCACGAGGACAGCTGGTCAAGGGAGCCCTCAAGATGATGGATTTTCACAACGTCTTTTCGAGAAACGTGCCCCCGTCTCCAGCTGCCTCGATGGACATCCCTCGGAACTGGCGCAGCGAGCTTGGGACCTTCTGGAAGGATATCGAAGAGGCGGGATCCGTCACGAAGGCCATCCGCCTCCGGACCCCGGCAGCGGCTATGCGCACGAACATCGACGCCGTAGAGGGGCCGGGAGAGAGCGCGGGCTCCAGCAAGGCGGATCGCTGGGGTCTGTTTCGCACTCTGTGCTTCAGCATCCTTTAGCCGATCGTGCGAGGTCTCGGGGGGGTTCAGCCATTCACTCGTCAAAGACGCGCGTTGATCCGGTGCTTTACCGGCCGACAAGCGCGTAGGGTCTGCGACGATCCAGGCGACTGTTTCGCGCAACCTGCCGCATCCGAACGCCGTCATTCCACATCATACAGAGATCCTGCCTGTCCGAGACGGGAAAGATCGCGTACATCGGGGCGCTGACACCGATCATCCCGACGGGCGTCATGATCCCTCCTGTCAGCCTGGGAGAACCCGAGCCGGATGATGCGCCACCTCTATCTCTGCCTGGGCTATGGCAGCCTCGCCCTCGGGGTGATCGGGATCTTTCTGCCGGTTCTGCCGACGACGCCGTTCGTTCTCCTGGCGGTCTGGTTCTTCGCCAGGTCCAATCCGGCTCTGGCCGAGCGGCTCTACACCCATCCCCGCTTCGGCCATCTCCTGATCACGTGGCGCGATGAAAGGGCGATTCCGCGGCGCGCCAAGGTCTATGCCCTGAGCATGCTTGCGGTGTCCTATGGTCTCATTCTGTGGCTGACGGAGAGCGACACCCTTCTTGTCGGCCTTGCGATCATCATGGGGAGCGTCGCTCTCTACATCGCAACACGCCCCGCGCCGCGAGCGAGATCGGAGAGCCGGATCCCGGAAGCATGATACGCGGATCGCGGACAATGCTGCTGCCCCATGGGTGTGTCCGCGGCAGACGCTCCGCATCCAGGTTGTCGAAGAACCTCGAAATCCGTCCCGTTTCGGGTTTGGCCAAGGTTGCGCCATGTTGCGGTCATGGTTCCGGCTAGGCTGCAGACATCTCACGGAGGAGCGGTGTCATGCGCAGTCTCAGCCTGTCCATCTTCCTGCTTGCCTCTGCCGCGATGGTCGCACCGCTTCTGATCGCCATGGCCTATGCGGCCAGCATCGTGACCTCAGCCCTGATGTTTCCGTGAAGGCTCACGTTATTTTCGGCACGGCCCTCGCCATCGCGGAGCATGCTGTTCAAGTCCTGGGGTTTGCGATCTCCGCGGTCAGCTTCGGCAACTCCTTGGTCATCCAATCCACCATTTGATCGCTTGTCTTCAGATGAGCCGGCATGGGGATGAAGGGGCCGTGCGATTCGTAGATGGCCGTGGGATCCTTAGGGCCCAGAATCGGATCGAGATCGTCCTCGATCTCGGGCGTGATGCTTCTGCTGCCGAACCAGGTCAGGAGCAGAAGGAGCATTCCGACTGCGCCCGCAAGGACGACCAGCAAGGATATCGCCAAGTCTGCCACCGGTTCTTTCCCCGCAATGAGAGGCCCACTTCGCTCGCCTCCGAGCTTACCATCGAACGATCTTTCCTCCAACGATGCAAGCCGCTGCCTTGCGACATGATGTTCTCTGTTTGATGTCGGGCGATTGAGGTCTACAATCGTCGCATGAGCAGGCTTCGATCCCGCTCATGCGTAAGAAGGGGGCGGTGCGGTCGATCCTGCTGCAGGGGAGGCGCTCATGAGAACCTACTACGTGTTTCAGTCCAAGGCGTCTCCCGATCTCCGCGGATTTGCCGAAAGCGCCACGGGCGAGGCCCTGCCGGACGACCTGGGGCCATGGGCCCTGACGCAGCAGATAGGCCCCGACGAGGAGTGGAATCTCGGCATCAGCCGCGCCATCGTGGCGGCGGGCATCCTTGAGAACGGCTTCTATCTCTGGGGCCCCATCAACCGCGCGGCCTCATCCCATCCGGTGATCGAAAGCGACCGGGTGGAAGGAACCGCCGTCTACGATCTGCACGGGACGCAGATCGGCACGATCAAGCGTCTCCTGATCGAGAAGGTGAGCGGCCGCGTCCTCTATGTCGACGTCACCTTCGGGGGGTTCTTCGGTCTGGGTGTCCATCACCACACGATCCCGTGGGACAAGCTGTCCTACGACAAGGCCTTCGAAGGCTACCGCACCGACGTCACCGAGGCTCAGGTTCAGGGAGCGCCCGCCTTCTATGGCGACGATACGGTCTGGCCCGACCGCAGACGCGAGCAGGAGATGCGGGATTACTGGCATGACATTCCCCGCGGGCCGATCTGACAATCGCAGCTCCGTCACATCCGGGAGGATCGCCATGATCGCGCACCTGTTCAAAGGCGGCCAGGCCGTCAGGCCCCACCCATCCTGTCGTCATCTCCCTCATGATGTCTTCAGGGTTCTGCGCCTGCTTCCGATGACGGCAGGCGGCGTGCCGCTCTACTGCATCAAGGGCCAGGCGGAGTTGATCGAACGAGTCGTCGAGCAGAACGAGATCGAGGCTGTGCCACGGTGATCTGCCGTGGGCAGGATGCCCAGCCATCCGTATCGGCCGGGAACAAGCCCTGAGGCTTGGCCGTTGTCTCCCCGAATACCTTCGTTCCCTCTGGCAACTCGACGGCCTGACGGTTTGTCCGCTCAGGCCTTTTCTTTGTCGCGCCGGCTCGTTTCAGATCTCCACGAGCACGGATCTGATGGTGGTGAACTCGCGGATGCCGAAATGCGAGCCTTCGCGGCCATAGCCCGATTCCTTCACGCCGCCGAACGGCATGGGCGGATCCGAGCGTCCGTTGGCGTGGACGAAGCTGATGCCGGCTTCCAACTCGTCGGCGGCAATCCGCTCGCCGTGCTCCGGATCCTGGACGCGTTCCGGTGCACTGCGACTGATGCGCTCATCCACGATTGGAGCATCGGGTGGATTTCAAAAGGGCAAAGCCGCTGCCGGGTCCGATGCCTCAGGCGGCCGTGGCCTGGTGGGTGATCGCCGGCGTCATCATGCGCCCGCGATTGATGAGAGTGGCCGCGCAGGTCGCGAGCGCGAGGGCAGCCCGGTCCGATCGCCTCGTCTGCAGGCAGATCACATAAAGCCGCATCACTTCGACCGTGACATAGTGGAACGCCACATCCAAGCCCCGGGCGAGCTTCATCCGCCTTGAGGCCGTATCGAGCTTGTCAAGATAGAGCGCCTGTTCGGTCTGCGTCTCCGCGAGGAAGCCGCTCAAGCCCCCGAAGGTGTCTTCGAAGTGTGCCCACAGGAGCGCCAGGTTCTTGGCGGCCTTGTCCTGCTGGTCCGGCGCGAGGGTCTTGAACTCTCCCAGGAGTGCCCAGATCGGGTCCTGCTCCAGGGCCTCCTCCGCTGCGGTCTTCACCAGCGGAACGAACGGAAGCAGGGTCCGCGCATTCGAGATCAGGGCGGGACGGAGCCTGTCCCATTCGGCAAAAACTCTCGGAAGCACGATCAGCGCGCTGGCCAGAGCCGTCTGGTCCAGGGTCTTGCCGATGCGGCGAAGCACCGGACGCGCCGCTTCTCCGTACTGCTCCAGGATCCGCCAGCGCAGGTGGCAGAATCTGTAGACCTGTTCGAGTTTCTCGATGAGCTCGTTGCGTGATTGATCGTCGGCGGACCAGGGAAAGGTGAAGTTGTTTCGAGACTGGGGTGAGGAACTCATGAGGCTGACGATTCGATCCGCAAATCACTTCTGTGCGCAGCCCTGGTCATACAGGGCCAATCGCGGCAACTTTGAGGCTGTAGATCACGGGGAAGACGTCCGCGTGAACCGCACGGGACTGTCTCGGGCGCGAAGGATATAATGCAACAAAGAACCGAAGAATCCTGTAGCTGTCGCTTCATCCCTTCGCCAGAAGACGCCTGCATCATCACACCTTCCGTCATGCTGCAGTTTCACGCCGATCGTATGTCGGCGAGGATGTGAACGGCGCTGAGAGAGCGCGGACTTCGCAGCCCGCCTGAGGCGTTCCCGGGGTTCAGCAGCCTGGCCGATTGGAAAGGGCGCTCCGGCGCCCTTTCCGTGAATTCGATCGGCCGTCAGGTTAGCGCTTGCCGCCTCCTTTGCCGCCGTCCCGATCGCCGCCGCGATTGCCGCCGCGGTCGTCGCCATCGCGACCGCTGTGGTTGCCGCCCCGGTCATCATCCTTGCCGCCGTCGCGGCCTTTACCGTCGTCGGACCCCTTGCCGCCATGGCCCTTGCTGTCATCGCGACCGCCACCCTCATGGCCCTTGCCGCCGTGGCCGCCACCATGCCCCCCGCCGGACGAACCACCGCCATGATGGCCGCCGCCATCATAGCCGCCGTGGTGCCCACCGCCGTGGTGTCCACCTCCATGGTGACCTCCCCCGTGGTGTCCACCGCCTCCATGGTGACCGCCTCCGTGGTGACCTCCTCCCTTGCCGCCGCCGCTATGGCCACCTCCGGGATTGGTCCCACCACCCGGATTCGTGCCGCCACCAGGATTGGTGCCGCCACCTGGATTGGTGCCGCCACCTGGATTGGTTCCACCACCCGGGTTCGTGCCACCTCCAGGATTCGTGCCGCCACCGGGATTCGTCCCGCCTCCAGGATTCGTGCCGCCTCCGGGATTCGTGCCGCCGCCAGGACTAGTCCCTCCGCCCGGGTTCGCCGGGCCATCCTGATCAGGCGTCTGACCTCCTGAACTCGGTGGGCCGCCGGCGACCGGGCCGGTGCCGCCGCTCTGCGGTGGGTTGTTGCTTCCGCCCGTTCCCCCGCCGGAATTGGGAGGGTTGCTCGGGCCTCCAGTGACGGGGCCGGGCGCCGAAGGCGAGGCGAGCCCGGCGCTGGCCACCGGGCCGTCGCTTGTCCGATCCGTGTTGATGACGCCTCTTGCTAGTGGCTCGCGCGGATATGTGGGGCATTCCCACACCTGACGCGGCCCGAACAGGCCACGGACCACGACGGGCTGGCAGTAGCGCTGGAACGATGCGTCCACGTTCTCGGTATAGACCGGTTGTGCTGCCGCCCTCTGACCGGCAACCGACGCCGGACCCGTCGCGAGAGCACGGTTTCGCGGTGAGCGGGACGGCGTCCTGACGATCTTGGATCGTCTGACGTCCTGATTTCGTGTGACAGGAGCTTTTCCTACAACAACGGCAGACGACTTCTGCGTAGTATATCGGTTGGAATTTCTGACCGATAAGTCTGCAGCGAATGCACTTGTTGAAGACAAAAGGGCAATTGCCCCGACAAGAAGCCGAAGTTGCATGAATACTCCATTATAACTGAGGTAGTATTTGAGAGTTATACTTAGACAGTATTGTTTTTGTAGGAATATTTCTACGTTTTGTTGGATCTCTCAAGGGGTACCGCTGAAGTACTAGGACTTCGTCTCTTGTGATACGGACTAAAGTCTTGGACTTTAGCCCTACATCCCACCCTCACCCTCGGCCCTTTGGATAGGCGGCCGGGATCCGGGGCCCGATCTGAGTTGAAGCGCGATGGTCGCCCCGGGTCGAGAACGTCAACCGCCATGGGTGACGGTCCGCCTCGGACCTTTCCGCTCCGCCGGAGCATGAATTCGAACCGTGGAGGATGAAGAATCTCGCGCTGGACCCGGCCTCATCCGGACAGCGACGCCCGCACCGGCGCGGCCGCGGCATCGCGCCTTCCCGGAGCGGGCCGGCCTTGAATGGCGTCCTCTCATGCTTACGTTTCAAACAGACCCCTGATCCGGGCCCCTCTGACGCAGGAAGCGGTGGCGCCTGCGTGATGTCGGATCGTTTCCGATCCGTCCGCCGGCAAGAAGGCAATCATGTTTCAGGAACTTCTGGCTTCCCTCGTCGGCCTGCTGATCGTCGATCCGCTCCAGGCGGAGATGAGCGAGCGCCTGGCGAAGGTGCAGGCGCCTCAGGCCGTCATTGCGGATGTGAGAACCTGCGCCGAAGCCTCGCTGCCGGGACTGGCCGATCGCGCCATGGCCGAGCCCCTATGGGTTGTGACGACGGCCCTGAGCGTCTGGACCGGTCAGACCGCTCCCGAAAGCATCCTCGGCAGCACCCCTCAATGCGCGTCGACCCTCAAGGCGGCGCGAGTCTACCTGGACAGCCGCGGGGCGTGAGCGAGCGCGGGCCGGGCCGTCAGCGCCCTGCCGCATCTCGGCGGAATCCGCCGGGCTACGCTTTCGCAGAATGATGGGTTGGGCTGACGTGCAGGGCAACGCCGCCTGCATGAAAGGCATCGACAAGAGGGCCGGCCGGAAGCGCCTCCGTCACCACGTCCGAGAGATGCCCGAGCGGGCACACGAGCTCGAGATGGCGCCGGTTGAACTTGCTGGAGGTGACGAGGAGCGCCCGTCGCTCGGCCCGTTCCAGCATCTTGCGCTTGACCCAGCAGGCATCCGACTCCACGTCGTTCGGTCCGTCGAGGGTCAGGCCGCTGGCCCCGATGAACGTGATGTCCGCGTTGAACCGGCCCAGGAAGGCGCAGGTCTCGGGGCCGTATACGCCGCCCTCGTGCGCCGAGAACTCGCCGGGGCAGAACACGACCCGGGTTTTCTTCTGAGGTGCCAGCGCCTGGGCCACGGCCAGACAGTTGGTGATCACCGTCAGGCTGTCCACCGAGTAGGCGAGGGCGCGGGCGAAATGAGCCGTCGTCGATCCTGAATCGATCATCAGCACATCGCCCGGTTTCACCATCTGAACGGCCATGCGGGCAATGGCGTCGCGCTCCTGGACTGCCGTTGCGTCACGATCCTGAAACCCGGGCTGCAGCCCGAGCTGGAGCCCTGTCGCCCCGCCATAGGTGCGGCTGACGAGCCCGCGCCGCGTCAGCTCCTCGATGTCGCGCCGGACCGTTTCGGCCGATACGCCGAGCTGCATGGCCAGCTCGGACGTCCTGACGCTGGGACTGAGCGCCAGTTCGGTCATGATCACGCGTTGGCGGGTCGCCTTTTTCCCCTCTGAGAAGGACATGTGGTCAATCCTGGAACAGCCTGGATGCTTGTCCTGAATTCCTCTCACAAAAATTTTGGACATTCCACATTATTATGCTTGATCTCCCAAGTTTCTGTTCCTAAGCTCCACAAAAAATACCTGATGAGCTCATCCGGGGAGAGAAATGGACCCAGAGCCGACGCACGGCCTTGCCTCGCCTGAACAAGGCGGCAGCATGAAGCCCCTGTCGACGCTTCCCCTGGAGGCGGCGCGGGCCGTCCGCGTGGTTCTGACCGACATCGATGACACGGTGACGACGGAGGGCGTGCTGACGGCGAAGGCCTATGGCGCCCTCGAAGAGCTGCATCGTGCGGGCTTCATCGTCATCCCGGTGACGGGCCGTCCCGCCGGCTGGTGCGATCACATCGCCCGCATGTGGCCGGTCGACGCGGTGGTGGGGGAGAACGGCGCCTTGTACTTCCGCTACGATCGCGAGCGGAAGACCATGCAGCAGCATTTCTGGGCGAGCCTCGACGAGCTGAAGCAGAACCGGATCAGGCTCGATGCCGTCGAGAAGGACGTGCTGGCGGCGGTGCCGGGCTCGGCGCTGGCGAGCGACCAGCCCTATCGCCTGGCGGATCTCGCCATCGATTTCTGCGAGGACGTGCCGGCTCTGCCCGAAACCGAGATCGACCGGATCGTGTCGATCTTCGAGACGGCCGGCGCGCAGGCGAAGGTCAGCTCGATCCACGTGAACGGCTGGTTCGGCGAGTACGACAAGCTCAGCATGGCCAGGACCCTGCTGGCGGACGTGTTCGGGATCGGTTGGGACGAGGCGAAGAACGCCGTGATCTATGCGGGCGATTCGCCCAACGACGAGCCCATGTTCGCGGCCTTCCCGCTGAGCGTCGGCGTCGCCAACATCCAGGCCTTCGCGCACCGGCTGACGCACAAGCCCGCCTACATCACAAAAGGACATTCGGGAGACGGCTTCGCGGAGCTCGCAAGCCTGCTGCTCAGGGCCAAAAGCCAGGAGATCGTCTGATATGAAAAGAGATCGTCTGATATGAAAAGCCACAGGGTCGACGCTCATGTCTGAAATCATCGTCAATGCCGTGTCGAAAACCTGGGGCGGCGTCGGAGGTGTCGAGCGGATCAGCTTCAAGGCCGAGGCTGGAACGCTCCTGGTTCTTCTTGGTCCTTCCGGATGCGGCAAGTCCACGACCCTTCGGCTGATCGCGGGACTCGAGGAGGTCGATTCCGGCACCATCACCATCGGCGGACGCGACGTGACGCATCTCTCTCCCGCCGAGCGCCGCATCTCCATGGTGTTCCAGTCCTATGCGCTCTTTCCCCACCTCAACGTCGCCGAAAACATCATCTTCGGTCTGAAGGTACGCGGCGTCGGGCGCGCCGAGCGGGACGAGAGGCTGAAGAAGGTGGCCGATATCGTCGGACTCAGCCAATTGCTCGAGAGAAAACCCTCCCAGCTCTCCGGCGGCCAGCGCCAGCGCGTCGCCCTCGGGCGCGCGATCATTGCGGAAGCTGCCGTCTGCCTGATGGACGAGCCCCTGTCGAACCTCGACGCCAAGCTGCGTCACGAGATGCGGACCGAGATCCGCAGCCTGCAGCAGAGGCTCGGCATGACCATGGTCTACGTCACCCATGACCAGACCGAGGCCATGACCATGGCCGACCGGGTGATCCTCATGCGCGACGGCCATATCGAGCAGAACGGCGCCCCGCACGAGCTCTACAACGAGCCGGCGAGCGACTTCACGGCCCGCTTCATCGGAACTCCTCCCATGAACATCATCTCCTGGCAGGGCGACGCCATGCTCGGCGTGCGGCCCGAGCACATCTCCGTGGTCGAACGGGACGGGATACCGGCGACCGTCAGGGCCGTCGAGTACCTGGGGGCGGACAGCATCATTCTCTGCGATGTGAAGGGTGAAACCGTCTCCGTGCGCCAGACCGGCTATTGCTCCCTGCCGGCCGGCACGCAGGTCGGGCTCGAATGGCAAAACCGTCACATACATCTGTTTGAGAGGGACAGCGGGAAGCGCCGTGCGAATCGTGCTTCGGCCTGACGGTCGCTTCTTTCTGAAGGGGACGCAGGCGGCTCTAGCCGCAGGCGTATGGTTTCCAAGAAAATCGAAGAGGGAGGATACCATGAAGTTCAAGACGAAGGCCCTGCTCACGGCAGGTTTCATGACGCTCGCCAGCCTCGGCGCGACCGCCGCTCAAGCGGTCGACCTGACCATGTACTATCCGGTCGCGGTCGGCGGCCCGGTCACGAAGATCATCGACGACATGGTGCAGCGGTTCCAGAAGGAGAACCCGGACATCAAGATCGAGGCGGTGTATGCGGGCAACTACACCGACACCATGACCAAGGCCATGACGGCCATGAAGGGCGGCCAGCCGCCGCAGCTGTCGGTGCTGTTCTCCACCGATCTGTTCACGCTGATGGACGAGAAGGCCATCGTGCCGATCGACGAGCTTGCGGGAGCCGACGGCAAGGAATGGCTCAACAGCTTCTATCCCGCCTTCATGGAAAACGGCCAGGTCGACGGCAAGACCTGGAGCGTGCCGTTCCAGCGCTCCACCATCGTCCTCTACTACAACAAGGACGCGTTCAAGGAAGCCGGTCTCGACCCTGAGAAGCCCCCGACGACCTGGGCCGAGATGGCCGAGATGTCGAAGAAGCTCGTGAAGAAGGACGCCTCCGGCAACGTCACCCGCTGGGGCGTCGAGATCCCGTCGACGGGCTACGGCTACTGGATGCTGCAGGCGCTCGCCATCGAGAACGGCCAGAAGCTCATGAACGAGGCCGGCAACAAGACCTTCTTCAACGAGAAGAAGACCGTCGAGGCTCTTCAATACTGGGTCGATCTCTCCGCCAAGGACGGGGTGATGCCGAAGGGCGCCGTGGAGTGGGGCACCCTTCGCACGGACTTCCTCGAAGGCAAGACCGCCATGATGTGGCACACCACGGGCAACCTGACCGCCGTGAAGGAAGGCGCCAAGTTCAACTTCGGCGTTGCCATGCTGCCGGCCAAGGAGCAGCGCGGATCCCCCACGGGCGGCGGCAACTTCTACGTCTTCAAGAGCGCGAGCCCTGAGCAGCAGAAGGCCGCCGTGAAGTTCATCCGCTGGGCGACGGCTCCCGAGCGCGCCGCCGAGTGGAGCATCAAGACCGGTTACGTGGCCGTGACTCCGGCGGCCTACGAAACCGAGACGATGAAGGCCTATGTCAAGGACTTCCCGCAGGCCGTCGTGGCGCGCGACCAGCTCAAGCACGCGGTGGCCGAGCTGTCGGTGCATGACAACGGACGCATCTACAAGATCGTCAACGATGCCGTGCAGGCGGCGGTGACGGGCACCCAGAGCCCGCAGGAAGCCCTCGAGAGCGCCCAGAAGCAATCCGAGCGCGTGCTGAGCCGCTACAAGTAGGAAGCTTTGAGTGTGCCGCGGCGGTGCTCCGCCGCGGCGCATTTTTCCATGATCGAGGAGAGGTCCATGGTCGCCGCCGTGATGAGCGCCACCGAGCCGAAAGCCGCCAGGCGCAGAAACTGGGCAACGAGCGTCAACGCCTGGCTGCTGCTGCTGCCGGCGATCGTTCTTCTTGCGACCTTCACCCACTATCCCATCCTGGCCACGCTCTATCACAGCTTCTTCTCCCTCGGCCGCAGCGGCCCGGCGGAGTTCGTGGGGCTGGAAAACTACCGGTACATGCTGGACGACGACGTCTTCTGGCAGGTGCTGCGCAACAATTTCATCTTCGCCCTCGCCACGGTCCCGACCAGCATTGCGCTCGCGCTCCTCATGGCCGTCTGGGTCGACAAGAAGATCGTCGGCCGGTCGTTCCTGCGCCTTGCGTTCTTCACCCCGACGGTTCTGCCGATGATCGCGGTGGCCAATATCTGGCTGTTCTTCTACACGCCGGATTACGGGCTCCTCGACCAGTTCCTGAAGTCCCTCGGCTTTGCCGGCCACAACTGGCTCGGCGATCCCTCCACCGTCATGACCTGCCTTGCCGTCATGGTGGTCTGGAAGGAAGCGGGCTTCTTCATGATCTTCTATCTCGCGGCGTTGCAGGCCATTCCGCCGGAGCTGAAGGAGGCGGCCTCCGTCGAGGGAGCGAGCCGCTGGTACTTCTTCCGCCGCGTGACGTTCCCGCTCCTCATGCCGACGACCCTGTTCATCTCGATCAATGCCCTGATCAACTCGTTCAAGCTCGTCGACCAGCTCGTCATCATGACCAAGGGCGGGCCGAACAACGCCAGCTCCCTGCTGCTCTACTACATCTACGAGGTGGCCTTCAATTTCTGGGACACGACCTACGCCGCGACCCTGACCGTGACGCTCATCGCCATCCTGGCGGCCGTGGCCTTGACCAAGTTCGTCTATCTCGATCGCAGGATCCACTACCAATGAGAAAAGACAGCCACTCGATCGAGACCTTTGCAGCCTGGGCGCTGGCCCTTCTGTGGCTGCTGCCGCTGGCCTACAGCTTTTGGAGCGCGTTCCACCCGTCCGAATACGCGACGCGCTTCGACATCACCGCGCCGCTCACCCTGGACAATTTCGCGAAGGCCTGGAGTCAGGCTCCGTTCGCCCGCTACTACCTCAACACGGTGATGCTCGTTACCCTGGTTCTGGCCGGCCAGCTCGTCATCGCGACGCTCGCGGCCTATGCCTTTGCGCGATTCCGCTTCGTGGGCAGGGAGGTGCTGTTCGGGCTCGTTCTCGTGCAGCTCATGATCATGCCGGACGTGCTGATCGTGGAGAACTACCGGGTGATCAGCAGCCTCAACCTGCTCGACACGATCCCGGCGATCGCCCTGCCTTACATGGCCTCCGCCTTCGGCATCTTCCTGCTGCGCCAGACCTTCAAGAGCGTGCCGAACGAGCTGGTCGAAGCGGCGCGTGTGGAGGGAGCCTCATCCTTCGGCGTGTTGTGGCGGGTGTTCGTGCCGCTGGGCAAGACCACCTATATCGCCTTCGGCCTCGTCTCCGTGAGCTATCACTGGAACAACTTCCTCTGGCCGCTCATCGTCACGAACTCCGTGGAGAGCCGCCCGCTCACGGTTGGCCTTGCGGTCTTCGGCGCTCCTGAGACGGGGGTGGACTGGTCGGTCATCACGGCCGCCACCGTCATGACCATGGCGCCGCTGCTCCTCGCGTTCCTGCTGTTCCAGCGCCAGTTCGTGCAATCCTTCATGCGTGCCGGAATCCGCTGATGAAGCTCGTCACGTGGAACATCCAGTGGGGGCAGGGCTGCGACGGCCGGATCGATCTCAGGCGCATCGTCAAGACGGCGAAGGATCTGTGCGACGCGGACGTGTTCTGCTTCCAGGAGGTCTCCCACGGCTTTGCGGCGCATGACGGCGGTCAGGATCAGCCGGCCGTCCTGGCGTTTCTTCTCCCCGGCTACAGGGCCGTCTTCCGCCCGGCTGTCGAGAAGGTCGATGAAGACGGCAGGCTGCAGGTTTTCGGCAACATGGTCCTGTCCCGCCTGCCGGTGCTGGAGATCACCAGCCACATGCTGCCCTGGCCGGCAACCGATTGCCGCAGCATGCAGCGCCAGGCCCTGGAGGTTCTCGTTCAAGCCCCGACGGGGGCCGTGCGCGTGATCACCACGCACCTGGAATATCACTCCGAGATCCACCGGAAGGCGCAGATCGAGCGCCTGCGCGCCATCCACGAGGAAGGCGAGAGGCGTGGAGCAATCGCGTTCGAGGATCGCTCCAACGGAGCCTATCGCACATCCCCCCAGCCGGTGGGGACGATTCTGTGCGGCGACTTCAACCTCGAGCCGGACGAGCCGCTCTATCGGGCAATCCTGGAGCCCCTCTCGCCGGGGATCCCGTCCTTCCTCGATGCTTGGAGAATTGCCCGGGGCTCGGCGCCGCATCCGCCCACCACCGGGGTGGCGGACTTCAAGCAATGGCCCCAAGGACCCCATTGCCGGGACTACATCTTCGTGAGCGAGAATCTGGCCGACCGCGTTGCGGGCGTGGAAGTCGACGTCGAGACTGCTGCATCCGACCACCAGCCCTTGGCCCTCGAACTCAGCGATCACCTGAAGATGGGCAGATGAGGCCGGGACAGGGCATGCCAGAGGGAACGCGGGCGCTCCGGATCAAGGAGTTCATGATCCGCCAGGGCCTTCTCCGCATCGTTGATTTCGGGCGGATCGAACGCCCGAAGAGAGCGTCCGGGCCCTGAGAGCACCTCGATCGCCGCAATCAGCGACCGACGCTCAGCCACGGCGGCAGAGACCTGCTCCGGAGACGTGCCGAGATGCTCGGCCAGCAGCCTTGCCCGAAAGCTCCGGATCACGTGGGCGACATGCGTGTCGCCATCCGCCTCCAGCGCGAGGTCGCACTCCGTATCGTAGCCCATGGAGCGGTTGTTCAGGTTGGAGGACCCCACGCGCAGCAGCCAGTCGTCCACGATCATGATCTTGGCGTGCACATAGATCGGCTGCTCCCCGGCCGTGACGGGCGTATAAACCCGCAGGCGCCCGAAGCGGTCCCTGCGTCTGAGCATCGCCAGAAGACGGGCCCGGGCCGAGCCCATGGCCTCCTCCTCAAGCCAGCCCTCGGCCGATTCAGGGTTGATGATCACGAACTCGGGTCCGTCCGGCTCAGCCAGGCGCCGGGCAATGGCTTCCGCAACGGCACGCGAGGCGAAGTACTGGCTCTCGAGGTAAACGCTCCGGCGGGCCGCGGCGATCGCGGTCACGGACAGCGCTTCGATCTCGCGCACCTCTGTCTGGGACTCGTAGGCCGGGATGGTCCGGGCGATCGCGACCGCCACGTTGGCCATGTCGACGGGCAGGCCGTCGGGCCAGGGGTCCGAGCCAGCAGGCGGTGGAGCCAGGACCTCTCCGGACGCTCGCTTCCAGCGCTCACGGGCATGATCGCCGAGAGCCTTGGCGGCCGGTCCGCTGACGGCCGTGGTGGCATCGTGCCACGGCCCGTAGGCACGGCGCGTGAAAGGGCGGCGGCGGCGGGGATCGTCGTCGCGGTGCTCCGGCGTATCCCAGCGATCGCCCGTCATGTCGATGCCGCCGCAGAAGGCGACGGCGTCGTCGATCACGACGATCTTGTGGTGGTGCGCCGCGCCGGGCGGATGCGCGCCATCCAGCTTGAAGGTGATGCGCTCATGCAGGGCCCACTGGGCCACCCGGAAGAGGGTTGTGCCCCGCCACAGGGCCTTCACCATGCCGAGGTCCCACTTCAGGATGTTGACGTGGAGGCCCGGCCTGGCTTCCACAAGCCACGTCAGGAACGCTCCCAGCCGAGCGGGATGCTCACCCGTCCCGTCGGTCGGGTCGAGTTCGATGCGGGTATCGAAATCCCACCCGATCATGAGGATGGAATGCTGCGCCTTGAGCATGGCCGACTGGGCAGCCCGGAAGTAGTCGGCGGCATCGACGATGAGAGCGACGCGATCGGCCTGCTCGATACGCCAGCATGTATGACCGGGCCGCAAGACTTGCACTGCTACTCTCTCCATCGCCCCGCCGCGCTGCATTGTCGGTCCTTCGGGACGAGCGTGGTCTTTTCAAAGGTGCCTTGGCTTTAAACCGGGAGCACTCACCCGAGGTTCCGGTGGAAACCCGTCAATACAGCACAGGTCCGGTTTGGGTCGGACTCAGCCTTGAAGCGCGAGGTGACAGGATTTGCTGGCGGGCCAGGGCCGGCGGCGGTCTTCCTCAGCGAGTGATCCAGCCTCACGCCCAGGGGCAGAAAACTGAATGGCTTTCAGGATACTGGACGGCCAGGGAGGGCTTGGTGGAGCTGAGGGGATTCGAACCCCTGACCTCTGCAGTGCGATTGCAGCGCTCTCCCATCTGAGCTACAGCCCCGGTCGCTTCATGACCAAGTGGCGCAAGTTTTAGGCCTGCCGGGTTTGGTCTGTCAATCGGCCGGAGGAGGGGCTTTCAGGCCGCCCGGGGCGGGATGTGGCTGTCCTGTTAAGCTGTTACGGGTTGTTCAGCCCCGCTTCAGTCGCTACATGAGCAACGCCGATCCCTGACAGGTTTCCCATGCGCGCGCTCCTCAATGTCATTCTGCTGGCTCTGCAGCTCTATACCTATCTCATCATCGCCTCGGCGATCCTGAGCTGGCTGGTGGCCTTCAACGTGGTCAACACCCGCAACAATTTCGTCCGCTCGATCTGGAACTTCCTCGATGCGGTGACAGAGCCGGTGTTGCGGCCGATCCGCAGCATCATGCCCAATCTCGGCGGGGTCGACATCTCGCCCATCATCCTGATCCTGTTGATCATTTTCATCCAGAACCTGATCATCGACTACCTGATGCCGATCGCCTTCTGAGGCGTCGCGGGGATAGAGGCCATGCCTTGGCGCATCCGTCCCGACGGCCTCGAGGTCCGGGTGCGCGTGACGCCCCGGGGCGGGCGGGACGCCGTCGAGGGAGTCGAGGCCCTGTCGGACGGACGGCCGGTGCTGAAGGTCCGGGTCAGAGCCGTGCCGGAGGACGGGGCGGCGAACGAGGGCGTCCGACGCCTGCTCGCCAAGGCCTTGAGGCTCCCGGCCTCGGCCGTGAGCCTGGAGGCGGGCGCCACCGCCCGGCTGAAAACCTTTGTGATTTCGGGCGACGGGGAGGCGCTGGTCTCCGCCCTTGCCGCCGTGACAGGACGACGAAACCCATGAGCGCCACGATCATCGACGGAAAAGCTTATGCCGAAGGCCTGCGCGGGCGCATCGCCGGAGCCGTGAAGACCTTGAGCCAGCAGGGCGTCACGCCGGGTCTGGCGGTGGTGATCGTCGGCGAGGATCCGGCAAGCCAGCTCTACGTGAAGAACAAGGCGCGCCAGACCGTCGAGGTGGGCATGCGCTCCTTCGAGCATGTGCTGCCCGCCTCCACCCCGGAAGCGGAGCTCCTCGATCTCGTGGCGAGCCTCAATGCCGATCCGGCGGTGGACGGCA
Organism: Microvirga sp. jy35; assembly: GCF_056148915.1. NCBI lineage: Bacteria > Pseudomonadati > Pseudomonadota > Alphaproteobacteria > Hyphomicrobiales > Methylobacteriaceae > Microvirga > Microvirga sp. jy35. The sequence goes on from NZ_JBWBEW010000029.1 coordinate 41,625, forward strand.
TTCTGGTGCAGCTGCCCCTGCCTGGGCAGATCGACGCCCAGAAGGTGATCGAGGCCATCGATCCGGCCAAGGATGTGGACGGCTTTCACCCGATCAATGCCGGAAAGCTCATGACGGGGGTGCCGGGCCTCGTCTCGTGCACGCCGCTCGGGTGCCTGCTGCTGGCGCAGTCGGTGCGGCGCGATCTCGCCGGGCTCAACGCCGTGGTGGTCGGGCGCTCCAACATCGTCGGCAAGCCCATGGCGCAACTGCTCATTGCCCGGAGCTGCACGGTCACCGTGGCCCATTCGAAGACCCGCGATCTGCCGGACGTCTGCCGCAGCGCCGACATTCTCGTTGCTGCGGTCGGGAGACCCGAGATGGTGCGCGGCGACTGGATCAAGCCGGGTGCCATCGTGATCGATGTGGGCATCAACCGGGTGCCGAACCCCGCCGCCGGCGAGGGCAGGACCCGGGTGGTGGGCGACGTAGCTTATGCGGAAGCGGCCGAAGTCGCTTCCGCCATCACGCCGGTTCCCGGCGGCGTCGGCCCCATGACTATCGCCTGCCTCCTGCGCAACACCTTGGAGGCGGCGTGCCTCCGGCGCGGGCTTGCGATGCCGGCCGTGGATTCTGCGGAATGAGAAACTAGCTTTAGCTACTGGCAGCAAAGAAGCAGCGGGATGTACCCCAAGCCCTCCTCCCCCTTGTGGGGAGGAGTTGGAGGTGGGGGTGTGAGCGATCACCTCAGAAGGTGTGGCGCCAGCACCCCCACCCGACCGCGCTGCCGCGGCCACCCTCCCCACAAGGGGGAGGGAAATATGCACCTTCGCAGCCTGATCAGTTCGCCGCGAAGCAGTAGAACAGGCCCGCGCCGCCCGTGCCGCGCAGGGCGTCCTGGCTGCAGCCGCCGCGGGTCGCGTGCGACGAGTTCCAGGATTTGGCCGGCGGCGACTCGTCGAGACCCATGCGGTCGTGATGGCCCGTCATGGCCGCGCCCTCGGTGCCGCTCTTCGTCCAGTTGCCGCAGGTCATGTCCTGGTTGCCTGCGAAAGCCGTGCCGTCGGGTTGCGATCCGGTGAGGATGTCGTGCTGGTTCGGCTGGTCGCCGCGCCCCTTCACGGGCTCGCCCTTCTCGGTCAGCGCCGTCTGCTTGGTGATGTTGTTGTTGGGCCCGTGCAGGTCCGCCACGTCCTTGGCGATCACGGTCCCCTTGGCGTTCTGCCACGGCCCGCGGCCGATGCGGTCCCGGGCGTTGACGCCGTTCGCGCCTTGCGTCGAGAGATAGGCCCGCCACATCTTGCCGCGAATGCCGGCGGCTTCGGCAAGCGTCTCGCAATGCCGGTCCGCGCCGTCCAGGCCGCCCAGATCGGCGCCCTTGCCGGATCCCACGCTGGTCACGAAGAAGGTGGTGTCGGCCGAGGCCGTCTGAGCCTGGGCGATCCCAGGGGAGCCCAGGGCCATGAGGCCGATGAGGGCCGTGAGCGCCATGCCGTCCGTTGAACGCATTGTTTCCTCCGAAGGAAGTGAAGTCCCCGGTCAGAATGACAGTTCTGACGCAGGAGTCATTCCCTCCTCACGGCGATGTGAGGATCGGTGCCTCGGCAATTTAGTGCCGCCCACACGATGCCTGTCTCAGGCACCCTGCCGCAAATGCTCCACCAGCTGCCGGGCCGAAGCCGGCAGCTCCTTCAGAGCCCGAATGCAGAGGGTCAGGTCGCGGGTGGCCCAGGGGTCTTCCAGGTCGACGGTCCCGATCGCCATGGTGCGGGCGGCGCGCCGGGCGGTGGTCTCAGGCACGATGCCGAGGCCCACGCCCGCCTCGACCATGCGGCAGACCGCATCGAAGCTGCGCAGCTGCACCCTGAGGCGAATGGGCTTGCCGGTGCGGCTGGCCTTGCCGGCCAGGAAGCGCTGAAGGGCGCTGGCCCGGTCGAGACCGACGAAATCGTGCTCCAGCACCTCCGCGAAGGAGATGCCCGGCCGGGCGGCGAGGACGTGGTCCTGCGGCACCACCAGCACGAAGCGGTCGCTGCGGAATGGGTAGGTCTCGAGCTGCCCGGTGTCGACGGTGCCGGCCACGATGCCGATATCGCCCACGCCCTCCGCGATCAGCCCGACGATCTCGTCGCTGAGTCGCTCCTCCAGGTCGATGGAGACCTGCGGGTGCCCGGCGAGAAAGGCGCTCAGCGCCTCCGGCAGGAACTCGGTCAGGGCGTTGGTGTTGGAGAGGATCCGGATCTGGCCCGTGAGGCCGCCGGTGTAGGAGCCCAGATCCTCCCGCAGGCGCTCGGCCTGGGCCAGGAGGGTGCGGGCGTGCTGGAGCAGGGTTCGGCCGGCCGGTGTCGGGGTGACGCCCGCCCGGGTCCGCAGGAGGAGGGGGGCCCCGAGGGACTTTTCCATGTTGCGGATGCGCGTGCTGGCGGCCGCAAGCGCCAGATGCGCCCGCTCCGCCCCGTGGGTGATGCTCCCGGCTTCGACCACATGGCGGAACAGGCTCAGGTCGGTTAAATCGAAATGCATCTCTTTCCTTCGTCTCTCGCGAAGGTAGATAAGAATAATTAAAGATTGCGCGATAGGCGAGCCTGAGCAATCTTCGCGGCTGACGAAGTATGCGCCTCTGTTACCGGATTGGGCGGAAGGCGCATTGCGGTGCCGCCGCGCATCTTATACGAACCGTTCCAAACGACGCGCGACCCCCGTCGCCGATCAGGAGTGAATTCCATGGCTGAGGCGAAAGTGGCTCCACGGCCCTTGTCCCCGCATCTTCAGATCTACCGGTGGAGCTGGACGATGGCGATGTCCGTCGTCCACCGCATCACGGGCATTGCGCTTTACGGCGGCATCGCGCTCTTCGCCATCTGGCTCGTGGCCCTGGCCTCCGGGCCTGACGCCTTCGACGATGTGCAGTGGTTCTTCGGCTCACCCGTCGGATACCTGATCCTGTTCGGCTATACCTGGATCCTCATGCACCACATGCTGGGCGGCGTGCGCCACCTCGTATGGGATTTCGGCTTCGGCATGGAAGCGGTTCAGCGCATCAACATGGCCCGCTTCACCCTTGTCGGCTCGGTCGCGCTCACGCTGGCGATCTGGGTCGTGGCCTTCATCGCGTTCTAAGGAGACCGGACCATGGCAGACAACAGGGCTGACACCCGCGTTTCCATGCGAACCCCGCTGGCCCGCGTGAAGGGCCTCGGCGCCTCCGGGCACGGGGTCGAGCATTGGTGGCTCCACCGCATGACGGCGGTGTCGAACGTACCGCTCATCATCGCCTTCGTGATCATCGTGGCGGCGCTCGCGGCCTCCCCGTCCTATCAGGAGGCGATCGGCATCATCTCGCATCCGCTCACGGCGATCATCCTGCTCCTCGCGGTCATCTCGGTGGTCAACCACATGCGGCTCGGCATGCAGATCGTCATCGAGGACTACGTGCACGACAAGGGCCTGAAGATCGCGGCCGTCATCGCGAATAACTTCTATACCGTGATCATCGGGGTGGCCTGCCTCTACGCCATTCTCAAGGTCAGCCTCGGCCGCATCCTGGTTTAAGGACAAGAACTCATGGCTCAAGCAACGAACGGCGCAGCCATCAACGGCAAGGCCTACGACATCATCGACCACACCTTCGACGTGGTGGTCGTGGGCGCGGGCGGCGCGGGTCTGCGCGCCACCGTCGGCTGCTCGCAGGCCGGTCTTCGCACCGCCTGCATCACCAAGGTGTTCCCGACCCGCTCGCACACGGTGGCGGCGCAGGGCGGCATCTCGGCTTCGCTCGGCAACATGGGTCCGGACGACTGGCGCTGGCACATGTACGACACGGTGAAGGGCTCCGACTGGCTCGGGGACCAGGACGCGATCGAGTATCTCGTCCGCAACGCGCCGGCCGCCGTCTACGAGCTGGAGCACTGGGGCGTGCCGTTCTCCCGCACGGCCGAGGGCAAGATCTACCAGCGTCCCTTCGGCGGCATGACCACGGAGTTCGGCAAGGGCACGGCGCAGCGCACCTGTGCCGCCGCCGACCGCACGGGCCACGCGATCCTGCACACGCTGTACGGCCAGGCGGTGCGCAACCAGACCAATTTCTTCATCGAGTATTTCGCCCTCGACCTGATGATGGATTCCGACGGCCGCTGCATCGGCGTCGTGGCCCTCAACCAGTCCACCGGCGAGATCCACCGCTTCCGCGCCCACATGACGATCCTGGCGACAGGCGGCTACGGACGCGCCTATTTCTCGGCCACTTCCGCCCATACCTGCACGGGCGACGGCAACGCCATGGTGCTGCGGGCAGGCCTGCCGCTGCAAGACATGGAGTTCGTGCAGTTCCACCCCACCGGCATCTACGGCTCCGGCTGCCTCATCACCGAGGGCGCGCGCGGCGAGGGCGGGTATCTTACGAACTCGGAAGGCGAGCGCTTCATGGAGCGCTATGCGCCCTCCGCCAAGGACCTGGCCTCCCGTGACGTGGTCTCGCGCGCCATGACCATGGAGATCCGCGCCGGGCGCGGCGTGGGCAAGAACAAGGACCACATCTACCTGCACCTCGACCACCTCGACCCGAAGATCCTGCACGAGCGCCTGCCGGGCATCTCGGAGAGCGCCAAGATCTTCGCCGGCGTCGACGTCACCAAGGAGCCGATCCCGGTCCTGCCGACCGTGCACTACAACATGGGCGGCATCCCGACGAACTATCACGGCGAGGTGCTGACGCTCAAGAACGGCAACCCCGACACGGTGGTGCCGGGCCTGATGGCGCTCGGCGAAGCGGCCTGCGTGTCCGTGCACGGCGCCAACCGCCTCGGCTCCAACTCGCTCATCGACCTCGTGGTGTTCGGCCGCGCGGCGGGGCTTCGCTGCGCCGAGATCCTGGAGCCGAACGCCCGTCATGCGGACCTGCCGAAGAGCGCCGACGAACTCGCGCTCTCGCGCCTGGACAAGTTCCGCCATGCCAATGGCTCGACCTCGACCGCGGAGCTGCGCCTTCAGATGCAGAAGACCATGCAGAACAACTGCGCGGTGTTCCGCACCGGCGAGGTGCTGGAGGAGGGCCGACAGCTCATCCACCAGGTCTGGAACGGGGCCGCCGACATCAAGGTCACGGACCGCTCGCTGATCTGGAACACCGACCTGCTCGAGACGCTCGAGTTCGACAACCTGATCGGACAGGCGGTCGTCACCATGGAGGGAGCGGCGAACCGCCAGGAATCCCGCGGCGCGCACGCCCGCGAGGACTTCTCCGAGCGCGACGACAAGAACTGGATGAAGCACACGCTCGCGTGGCTCGACGACACCTCCCACAAGGTGAATCTCGATTACCGTCCGGTGCACACCTACACCATGTCGAACGACATTCAGTACATCGAGCCGAAGGCTCGCGTGTACTGATCGGGGTGGAAGACGAGCATGAAGTGCCGCATCTGGCGTACCCAGGTCGTTCAGGGCCGGTTCGAGGAATACGAACGGTTCGCCCGCGATGTCTCGCTGCCGATGTTCCAGTCCCAAGCTGGCTATCGGGGGGTGATGATGGCGGGAGACGGCTCGGATCGGATCGTCATCACCCTTTGGGAGAATGACGATGCCATTGCGGCGCTCGATACATCGTCCACCTATCGCGACACGGTTTCCAAGATCATCGCCACAGGCTTCCTGACAGGCGATCAGTCTGTTGAAGTTTACGACACCCACCTGTCGGATCTCGACGCGATCCGCGCGTGAGTGATTCAAAGGATTAGTGAGAAGTCGCCCATGGCCCAGTTCACCCTCCCGAAAAACTCCCAGTACACCGAAGGCAAGACCTGGCCGAAGCCGGCAGGAGCTTCCAACGTCCAGGCGTTCCGCATCTACCGCTGGAACCCGGATGACGGGCAGAATCCGCGCATCGACACTTTCTATGTCGATCGGGACGATTGCGGCCCGATGGTTCTCGATGCGCTGCTGTGGATCAAGAACAACGTCGACTCGTCCCTGGTCTTCCGCCGCTCCTGCCGCGAGGGCATCTGCGGCTCCTGCTCCATGAACATCATGGGCGGCAACACGCTCGCCTGCACGCTCGGCATCGACGATTGCGCCAGCGACACCATCAAGATCTATCCGCTGCCGCACATGCCGGTGCTGAAGGATCTGGTGCCGGACCTCACAAGCTTCTTCGCCCAGCATGCGGCCATCGAGCCGTGGCTGCAGACGCAGACGGCGGAGCCCGAGACCGAGTGGCGCCAGACCCCGGAGGAGCGCTCCAAGCTCGACGGCCTCTACGAGTGCATTCTGTGCGCCTGCTGCACCACCTCGTGCCCGAGCTACTGGTGGAACGGCGACCGGTTCCTTGGACCCGCGGCCCTGCTCCAGGCCTATCGCTGGCTCATCGACAGCCGCGACGAGTCCACCGGCGAGCGCCTCGACAACCTGCACGATCCGTTCCGGCTCTACCGCTGCCACACGATCATGAACTGCGCGAACACCTGCCCGAAGGGCCTGAACCCGGCCAAGGCCATCGCCGAGATCAAGAAGATGATGATCGCCCGGGCCGTCTGAGGCGACCTTGGTGACGCCTCCTGGCAACACTTTTCTCAAAAGGCGCCGTGTGCGCCTTTTTTTGTGAACCGCGATCCCATATGTCGAAGCCGGAACGATGTTGGCCTAGGTTCATATTCCTCCGGATAACCTGAGCCGCACCATCTTCCGTCCGGGATGGACGGCCCTGCATGCGAGGACGACGATGACGAAGCCCCTCTGGCTGACGATAGCTGTGATCTGTTCCGCGCTGGCCCTCGGCGGGTGCTCCTCGACCCGTCTCGGAGGTCCGCCGGTCCGCAGCGCGAATGCTGCCCCGATTGTCGAGGCGCCTCCGGTCGAGGCGGTGCCGTCCGGCCCGGTCGAGGCCACCCCGCTGCCTCCGGTGGCCGGTGCGCCGCTCGCATCCGACCCCATGGCTCCTCCGGCCGGCGGCACCGACATCGCCGGCCTGCCGCCTGCGCCGCCACCACCAGCCGTGTCGGCGCCCGCGCCTGCCGCTGCCCCGGCTCCGACGAGCCGCACCGGGATGGTCGGCAGCTGGAGCGCCCAGACGTCTGGCGGCAGCTGCCGCATCCAACTCTCGAGCACGCCAGCGCTCGACCTCTACCGCGCCTCGGCCTCGGGCTGCTCCAACCAGGACCTGTCCCGGGTCAATGCCTGGGATTACCGCGACGGCGAGGTCTATCTCTACCAGACCGGCGGTGCGGTCGCGGCGCGTCTGCGCGGCTCGTCTGCCTCGCTCAGCGGCGTCCTCGCCAAGTCGGGCGCTCCATTGTCGCTCTCGCGGTGATGACTGAAAAGCTGTCCCATCGTTGAGTGGCGCAGTTTGAAGGGCAGACCCTTTTCCCTCCCCCTCGTGGGAAGGGGTAACCGCGGCAGCGGCCGGGGTGGCGGTGCCGGCGCCGCATTCTGAGATGAAGGCGCTCACACCCCCACCTCCAACTCCTCCCCACAAGGGGGAGGAGGGCTTCGGGACCAGATCCTGAGAATAGGTGTCTCCCAGAAAATCCCGCCCCAAGACGTTTGCGCTCAACGCCCCGGAGAGGTATCGATCATCCCGTGAACGACACCTCCTTCTCCTCGCCTCGCTCCATCACGGCCCGCTACAACGCCCTCGTCGCTTCGGGCTCCATCGAGCGCGACCCCGCGCAGGTGCTGCTGCTCAAGCGGCTGGAGGCGCTGGCCGAGGCCCTCGGTTCCTATCGCCTTGCCCGCAAGCCCAGCGCGCTGGGCTGGCTGTTCGGCAAGAAGAGCCCCGCGCCCCCCAAGGGCCTTTACGTCTGGGGCTCGGTCGGACGCGGCAAGACCATGCTCATGGACCTGTTCTTCGAGGCGCTCCCCGTGCGGCGCAAGCGCCGGGTCCACTTCCACGCCTTCATGGCGGATGTGCACGAGCGCATCCACGTCTATCGGCAGAAGCTCAAAAGCGGTGAGGTCTCGGGCGACGATCCCATCGCGCCCGTGGCGGCGGCCCTGGCCGAGGAGGCCTGGGTGCTCTGCTTCGACGAGTTCACCGTCACCGACATTGCCGATGCGATGATCCTCGGGCGCCTGTTCACGGCCCTCTTCGGCCATGGGGTCGTGGTGGTGGCGACCTCCAACGTGGAACCGGACCGGCTCTACGAAGGCGGCCTCAACCGCTCGCTCTTCCTGCCCTTCATCGCGCTCCTGCAGGAGCGCATGGGGGTGGTGAAGCTCGAATCCCGCACGGATTTCCGGCTCGAGAAGCTTGCCGGCAGCCCGGTCTTCTACACCCCGGCCGATGAGCACTCCCGTACGGCCCTGACCCGCGCCTTCCGGGGTCTCACGGGCCGCGAGCACGGCAAGCCCGTGACCCTGACCGTGAAGGGCCACCCGGTGGAGGTGCCGCAGGCGGCGGGCGGCGTGGCGCGCTTCTCCTTCGAGGATCTCTGCGCAAAGCCCCTGGGCGCCTCCGACTATCTCGCCGTTGCGGAGCAGTTCCATACGGTCATCCTGGAGAACATCCCCACGATGAGCCTGGAGCGGCGCAACGAGGCCAAGCGCTTCATCATGCTCATCGACGCGCTCTACGATGGCCGTGTGAAGCTCCTCGCTTCGGCCGAGTCCGAGGTGCATGAGCTTTATCATGCGGATTCCGGCCGCGAGGCCTTCGAGTTCGACCGCACGGTCTCCCGCCTCATCGAGATGCGCTCCGAGGAATACCTGTCACTGCCGCACGGCCGCTCGGATTCGGAAGCCTCGGGCAGCACCACGGGACTTGCCGAGACATGAAGCGGCCGACCGGCAGCCTGGGGAAGGGGCCGGACTCCGCCCCGGCCGACACCCGGCTCCTTGCCATCGCGGCCGACCAGCTCCGGGAGTTCGGGCCGAGGCACGTCACCGTGGTCGGCATTGCCGATGCGGCCGGCATGACCCATGCCAACGTCTACCGCTACTTCACCAACAAGGCGGCTCTCATCGATGCGGTCGCCGGCCAGTGGCTGCGGGAGATGGAGGCGACGATTGCCGATATCGCGGATTCCCCCGATCCCACCGACGACAAGCTCGAGCGCCTGATCCAGGCCTGGGCGCGGGTTCACCGGGATCTCCTGAAGGAGGACCGCCATCTCTTCGACGTCTACTGCACGGCAACCGAGACCTCGCGCCCCCTGGTGCGCAAGCACCGGGCCCGCATGCGCCAGCTCATCGAGCGGGTGCTGGACGAAGGGATCGTCACGGGCAAGTTCGAGCCCCGCGACCGGGAGAAGGCCCATGCCTTCATCAGCGACGCGGTCTATCGCTTCATCAACCCGCTGACCGTGCGCCTCGATGCGGAGGTGCCGCAGGACATTCTCGACCAGCGTCTTGCCACCATGATCCGGGTGGTTCTGAGGGCTCTGGCGAACGGGAGCGTCTAGATCCAGTTACAAATTTCAGAATTTGTAACTGGAAAATCCAGCCTGCCTTGCCCGGTGCAAGTTCCTGTAAATGCGAAGTATTTCAGTTTTGTTAAGCTTGCCATGACTTTCCCGAGGGCTGAAAGTCTAGCCTGTTAACCTTTTGATCGCTTGATGGCTGCCCATTTCTGGTGTCATACAGCGCCACCTCAAAAAGGCTCATGCCAACAATCCAAGGACAGACCATGGCCCGTAAAAAGATCGCGCTCATCGGTGCAGGCCAGATCGGCGGAACCCTCGCCCATCTCGTCGGCTTGAAGGAACTCGGCGACGTCGTTCTCTTCGATATCGCGGAAGGCATCCCCCAGGGCAAAGGTCTCGACATTGCGGAATCCGCGCCGGTCGACGGGTTTGACGCCAAGTACAAGGGCGCCAACGACTACGCCGATATTGCCGGCGCCGACGTGATCATCGTCACCGCCGGCGTGCCGCGCAAGCCCGGCATGAGCCGCGACGACCTCATCGGCATCAACCTGAAGGTCATGGAAGCGGTCGGAGGCGGCATCAAGCAATATGCCCCGAACGCCTTCGTCATCTGCATCACCAACCCCCTCGACGCCATGGTGTGGGCGCTCCAGAAGTTTTCAGGCGTGGCTCCTGAGAAGATCGTCGGCATGGCCGGCGTGCTGGATTCGGCCCGCTTCCGCCACTTCCTGGCCGAGGAGTTCAACGTCTCGGTCGAGGACGTGACCGCCTTCGTGCTCGGCGGCCACGGCGACGACATGGTGCCGCTGGTGCGCTATTCCACGGTCGCCGGCGTCCCGCTGCCCGATCTCGTGAAGATGGGCTGGACCTCCCAAGCTAAGCTCGACGCCATGGTCGAGCGCACCCGCAAAGGGGGCGGCGAGATCGTCAACCTGCTCAAGACCGGCTCCGCCTTCTATGCGCCGGCGGCTTCCGCCATCGCCATGGCCGAGAGCTACCTCAAGGACAAGAAGCGTGTCCTGCCCTGCGCGGCCTATCTCACCGGCCAGTACGGCGTGACCGACATGTTCGTGGGCGTTCCGATCGTGATCGGCGAGAACGGCGTCGAGCGCATCGTCGAGGTCGAGTTCTCGTCAGACGAGAAGGCCATGTTCGAGAAGTCGGTGGCGTCCGTGCAGGGCCTCGTCGACGCCTGCAAGCAGATCAACCCGGCCCTGGCTTAACCATCACGCGTCATGGCCGCACTTGGTTTACGGCCATCCACGTCTTCAACCGCTGCTGCGGAGAGAAACGAATGAACATCCATGAATATCAAGGCAAGGCGGTCCTGAAGGAGTTCGGCCTGCCCGTCTCCCGCGGCGTCGCCATCTTCTCCGCCGACGAGGCGGAAGCCGCGGCACGAGAACTCGGCGGCCCGCTCTGGGTCGTGAAGTCCCAGATCCACGCGGGCGGACGCGGCAAGGGCAAGTTCAAGGAATCCGACGCAGGCGAGAAGGGTGGCGTCCGCCTCGCCAAGTCCGTCGACGAGGTGAAGCAGTTCGCCCAGCAGATGCTCGGCAAGACGCTCGTGACGATCCAGACCGGCGAAGCCGGCAAGCAGGTCAACCGCCTCTATATCGAGGACGGCTCCGACATCGAGAAGGAGTTCTACCTCTCCATGCTCGTCGACCGCGAGACCGGCCGCGTGGCCTTCGTGGTCTCCACCGAAGGCGGCATGGACATCGAGCAGGTCGCCCACGATACCCCTGAGAAGATCCTGACCTTCTCGGTCGATCCCGCGACCGGCGTGATGCCCCATCACGGCCGCACCGTCGCCAAGGCGCTCGGCCTGACCGGCCCGCTCGCCAAGGAAGCCGAGGACGTGGTTGCAAAGCTCTACCGGGCCTTCATCGCGAAGGACATGGAGATGCTGGAGATCAACCCGCTCATCGTCACCAAGGACGGGCACCTGAAGTGCCTCGACGCCAAGATCTCCTTCGACGGCAACGCCCTTTATCGCCACCCCGACGTGGTTGCGCTTCGCGACATCACGGAAGAGGACGAGAAGGAAATCGAGGCCTCCAAGTACGACCTCGCCTATATCGCGCTCGACGGCACCATCGGCTGCATGGTCAACGGCGCCGGCCTTGCCATGGCGACGCTCGACATCATCAAGCTCTACGGCGAGGAGCCGGCGAACTTTTTGGATGTCGGCGGCGGCGCCTCTGAGGAAAAGGTGACGGCGGCGTTCAAGATCATCACGGCCGACCCGAACGTGAAGGGCATCCTGGTCAACATCTTCGGCGGCATCATGAAGTGCGACGTCATCGCCCGCGGCGTGATCGCCGCGGTGAAGACGGTCGGCCTGCAGGTTCCCCTGGTGGTGCGCCTCGAGGGCACCAACGTGGAAGAGGGCAAGCAGATCATCCGCGAGTCCGGCCTCAACGTGATCCCGGCGGACGACCTCGACGACGCCGCCCAGAAGATCGTGAACGCCGTGCGCGGCGGAAAGTAAGGTTTCGACCCGATGTCCATCCTCATCACCAAAGACACCAAGGTCATCTGCCAGGGCTTCACCGGCAAGAACGGGACCTTCCATTCCGAGCAGGCCATCGCCTACGGGACCAAGATGGTCGGCGGGACCTCGCCGGGCAAAGGCGGCTCCACCCATCTGGGCCTGCCCGTGTTCGACACGGTCATGGAAGCGCGCGAGAAGACCGGCGCCGACGCCTCGGTGGTGTACGTTCCGCCTCCGGGCGCGGCGGATGCCATCTGCGAGGCGATCCAGGCCGAGATCCCGCTCATCGTCTGCATCACGGAAGGCATTCCGGTGCAGGACATGGTGCGCGTGAAGCGCTCGCTCCAGGGCTCCAAGTCGCGCCTCATCGGCCCCAACTGCCCCGGCATCGTCACCGCAGGCGAGTCGAAGATCGGCATCATGCCGGCCAACATCTTCAAGCCCGGCTCGGTCGGCATCGTGTCGCGCTCCGGCACGCTCACCTACGAGGCCGTGTTCCAGACCACCAATGAAGGCCTCGGCCAGACCACCGCGGTGGGCATCGGCGGCGATCCGGTGAAGGGCACCGAGTTCATTGAGATGCTCGACATGTTCCTGTCCGACCCCAGAACTGAGTCGATCGTCATGATCGGCGAGATCGGCGGCTCGGCCGAGGAAGAGGCGGCCGAGTTCATTGCCCGCGAGGCCAAGAAGGGCCGCAAGAAGCCGATGGTCGGCTTCATCGCCGGCCGCACGGCGCCTCCCGGACGCCGCATGGGCCATGCGGGCGCCATCATCTCCGGCGGCAAGGGCGGGGCCGAGGACAAGATCGCCGCCATGGAGGCCGCGGGCATCCGCGTGTCGCCCTCGCCGGCTCGCCTCGGCAAGACCCTGGTCGAGGTTCTGAAAGGTCAGTAACCGATAAAGGCCGCTCCGAACCCGGGGCGGCCCACAGTCATTTTGGATCGAGTATTGTCATGGCACGCCAAGACGCCAACGAAAAGCTTCTCAACACCGCTTTCCTCTATGGGGCGAACGCCTCCTACATCGAGGATCTTCACGCCCGCTACGAGCAGGATCCCGCCTCGGTCGACGCCGAGTGGCAGGCCTTCTTCGGCGCCTTGAAGGACGACAAGCAGGCTGTCGAGAAGGCCGCCAAGGGCCCGTCCTGGGAAAAGCCCAACTGGCCGATCCACGCCAACGGCGACCTCGTCTCGGCCCTCGACGGCAACTGGGCCCAGGTCGAGAAGGCAATGGGCGACAAGATCAAGGCGAAGGCCCAAACGAAGGGCGCCGAGATCAGTCAGGCCGACGTGCAGCAGGCGACCCGCGACTCCGTGCGCGCCATCATGCTGATCCGCGCCTATCGCGTGCGCGGCCATCTGCACGCCAAGCTCGATCCGCTCGAGATCAACCCGCGCCCGAACGATCAGGAGCTGCACCCGTCCCATTACGGCTTCACGGAAGCCGACTGGGACCGCAAGATCTTCCTCGACAACGTGCTCGGCCTCGAGTTCGCGACGATCCGCGAGATCGTGGCGATCCTGGACCGCACCTATTGCCAGACGCTGGGCGTCGAGTTCATGCACATCTCCGATCCGGTCGAGAAGGCCTGGATCCAGGAGCGCATCGAGGGTCCCGACAAGGAGATCAGCTTTACCAAGGAAGGCAAGCGCGCCATCCTCAACAAGCTCGTCGAGGCGGAAGGCTTCGAAAAGTTTCTTGACGTCCGCTACACCGGCACCAAGCGCTTCGGTCTGGACGGCGGCGAGTCGCTCATTCCGGCACTCGAGCAGATCATCAAGCGCGGCGGCAATCTCGGCGTGAAGGAGATCGTGCTCGGCATGGCCCATCGCGGCCGCCTCAACGTGCTCACCCAGGTCATGGGCAAGCCGCACCGGGCGCTCTTCCACGAGTTCAAGGGCGGCTCCTTCGCGCCCGACGACGTGGAAGGCTCCGGCGACGTGAAGTACCATCTCGGCGCGTCCTCGGACCGCACCTTCGACGGCAACAACGTCCACCTGTCGCTCACCGCGAACCCCTCGCACCTGGAGATCGTCAATCCCGTGGTGCTCGGCAAGGTTCGCGCCAAGCAGGACCAGCACGGCTGCACGCCAGACAACCGCACCGCCGTCATGCCGCTCCTCATCCACGGCGACGCGGCCTTCGCCGGCCAGGGCGTGGTGGCGGAATGCTTCGGGCTGTCGGGGCTTCGCGGCCACCGCACCGGCGGCTGGATCTCGTTCATCATCAACAACCAGATCGGCTTCACCACCGATCCGCGCTTCTCGCGCTCCTCGCCCTATCCGTCGGACGTGGCCAAGATGGTGGAGGCGCCGATCTTCCACGTGAACGGCGACGACCCGGAGGCTGTGGTCTTCGCGGCGAAAGTGGCGGCCGAATACCGGCAGAAGTTCCAGAAGCCCGTCGTCATCGACATGTTCTGCTACCGCCGCTTCGGCCATAACGAGGGCGACGAGCCGGCTTTCACCCAGCCGCTCATGTACCGCAAGATCCGGTCGCATCCGGCCATCGTGGAGCTCTACTCCAAGAAGCTCCTCGCCGAGGGCGTCGTGACCGAGGCGGAGCTCGAGGAGATGAAGTCGAGCTGGCGCTCCAAGCTCGACGCCGAGTTCGACATCGCGGGCAGCTACAAGCCCAACAAGGCCGACTGGCTCGACGGCCGCTGGTCGGGCCTCAAGGCCGTGCGCGAGGATCAGGACGATCCCCGCCGCGGGCAGACGGGCGTGGCGGCCGAGACCCTGCAGCAGATCGGCAAGGCGCTCACCACCATTCCGGAAGGATTCAACCTCCACCGCACGATCCAGCGCTTCCTCGACAACCGCAAGAAGATGCTGGAAACCGGCGAGGGCTTCGACTGGGCCATGGCCGAGGCGCTGGCCTTCGGGTCGCTCCTGCTCGAGGGACACCGCGTGCGCCTCTCCGGTCAGGACGTGGAGCGCGGCACCTTCTCGCAGCGCCACTCGGTTCTCACCGACCAGGAGAACGAGGAGCGCTACACGAACCTCAACCACATCAGCGAGGATCAGGCCCGCTACGAGGTCATCAACTCGATGCTCTCGGAGGAGGCGGTTCTCGGCTTCGAGTATGGCTATACGCTGTCCGAGCCGAACGCGCTGACCCTGTGGGAGGCGCAGTTCGGCGACTTCGCCAACGGCGCGCAGGTGGTCTTCGACCAGTTCGTGTCGTCGGGCGAACGCAAGTGGCTGCGCATGTCGGGCCTCGTCTGCCTGCTGCCGCACGGCTACGAGGGACAGGGTCCGGAGCACTCCTCAGCCCGCCTCGAGCGCTGGCTGCAGATGTGCGCCGAGGACAACATGCAGGTGAGCTACTGCTCCACTCCGGCGAACTACTTCCATGTCCTGCGCCGGCAGCTGAAGCGCGATTTCCGCAAGCCGCTGATCCTGATGACGCCGAAGAGCCTGCTGCGCCACAAGCGCTGCACGTCCTCGCTTGCCGACATCTCCGAGGGAACGTATTTCCATCGGGTTCTGCAGGACGATGCTCAAACCGGGCGCGACGGCGTCAAGCTGGTGAAGGACGACAAGATCCGGCGCGTCGTGATCTGCACGGGCAAGGTCTATTACGACCTGCTCGAGGAGCGCGAGAAGCGGGGCATCGACGACGTCTACCTGCTGCGCGTCGAGCAGCTCTATCCGTTCCCGGCGAAGTCGCTCGCGGCCGAGATCGCCCGCTTCAAGAAGGCCGACGTGGTGTGGTGCCAGGAAGAGCCCAAGAACATGGGCTCCTGGATGTTCGTCGAGCCCTATCTCGAATGGGTGCTCAAGACGGCCGGCTCCAAGGTGGATCGTCCCCGCTACGTGGGCCGCCCCGCTTCTGCTGCGACCGCCACCGGCCTCATGTCCAAGCATCAGGCCCAGCTGCAGGCCTTCCTCGACGAAGCCTTTGCGGCCTGATCGACCGGAGCACCGAAGGCATGCCGTTCCATCTTTGCAAGCTCCTGCCGCCGAGGCCGACCTTCCCGGGCGATATGACGACGTCCGAGGCTGGCCTGATGCAGGAGCATGCGGTCTATTGGCAAAAGGTGGCCGATCAGGGTGACGCCCTGATCGTCGGCCCCGTCCTTGATCCCGCAGGAGCCTGGGGTGTTGCCATTGTCGAAGTGAGCGATGCAGAGGCGGCTTTGGCCCTCACGGAGCAGGATCCGGTCATCCTTTCCGGAAGCGGCTTCCAATACGAGATCCATCCCATTCCGCAGGCAATCCTGCGGACCACCTAAGGCTTGATTCATGGCAACCGAAATCCGCGTACCCACTCTTGGCGAATCCGTATCAGAGGCCACCATCGGCCGCTGGTTCAAGAAGCCCGGCGATCCCGTGAAGGCCGACGAGCCCGTGCTCGAACTCGAGACCGACAAGGTCACCCTCGAGGTCAATGCACCGGCAAGCGGCACGCTCGGCGACATCGTGGCCAAGGACGGTGAGACCGTGAGCCCCGGCGCGGTCCTCGGCTCCATCGTCGACGGCGGTGCGGCGGCGGCTCCTGCCGCTGCCCCTGCCGCTGCCCCCAAGGCCGAGGCTCCGAAGGCCGCTCCGGCTCCCGCTGCAGCGCCTGCTCCGGCCGCAGCCGCTCCCGGCGCCGCCCAGGATCATGGCCCGGCCGTCGCCCGCCTTGCGGCCGAGAGCGGCGTGAGCCCGGCCAATGTCGGCGGCAGCGGCAAGGACGGCCGCGTGACCAAGGGCGACATGCTCGCGGCCATCGCCACGGGCGGTGCCCAGGCTACCGCTCCCGCCGCGCCGGTTCAGGTGCGTGCTCCTTCCGCGCCGAGCGATGCCGAGCGCGAAGAGCGCGTGAAGATGACCAAGCTGCGCCAGACCATCGCGCGCCGCCTCAAGGACGCCCAGAACACTGCCGCCATGCTCACCACGTTCAACGACGTGGACATGAGCGCGGTGATGAACATGCGCAGCCAGTACAAGGACGTGTTCGAGAAGAAGCACGGCACCAAGCTCGGCTTCATGGGCTTCTTCACCAAGGCGGTGATCCAGGCGCTCAAGGACGTGCCGGCGGTGAATGCCGAGATCGACGGCCAGGACCTGGTCTACAAGAACTACTACCACATCGGCATCGCGGTCGGCACCGAGAAGGGCCTCGTGGTTCCGGTGGTTCGCGATGCGGACGACCTGTCGGTTGCCGGCATCGAGAAGAAGATCACCGATTTCGGCCGCCGGGCCCGCGACGGCAAGCTCTCCATCGACGAGATGCAGGGCGGAACCTTCACCATCACCAACGGGGGCATCTACGGCTCGCTCATGTCGACGCCGATCCTCAACGCGCCGCAGTCGGGCATTCTCGGCATGCACCGCATCGAGGATCGCCCCGTCGTCCGCAACGGCCAGGTGGTCGTGCGCCCGATGATGTATCTCGCGCTGTCCTACGATCACCGCATCGTCGACGGCAAGGAGGCCGTGACCTTCCTCGTGCGGGTCAAGGAGGCCCTGGAGGATCCGGCGCGCCTCGTTCTGGATCTGTAATCGAAACACAACCCGTCATGCCCGGCCTCGTGCCGGGCATCCACGCCTTCTGAGCCGGACGGCCGTCCTAAGACGTGGATGGCCGGGACAAGCCCGGCCATGACGTCAAAAGGGATGACTCCCATGTCCTACGATCTCGTCGTTATCGGCACCGGCCCCGGCGGCTATGTGTGCGCCATCCGGGCCGCGCAGCTCGGCCTCAAGACCGCCGTGGTGGAAAAGCGCAAGACCCACGGCGGCACCTGCCTCAACGTGGGCTGCATTCCCTCAAAAGCCCTGCTTCATGCCTCGCACATGTTCCAGGACGCGCAGCACTTCGCCGACATGGGCATCGGCGTCAGCGCGCCGACGCTGGACCTCAAGAAGATGCTCGAGTTCAAGCAGGAAGGCGTCGAGGGCAATACCAAGGGCGTCGAGTTCCTGCTCAAGAAGAACAAGATCGACGCCTTCGTCGGCACCGCGCGCATTGCGGCTCCGGGCCAGATCGAGGTGACGGCCGAGGACGGTTCGAACCAGATGCTCGAGACGAAGAACATCGTCATCGCCACGGGCTCGGACGTCACCCGCCTGCCGGGCATCGAGATCGACGAGAAGGTGGTGGTCTCCTCCACCGGAGCCCTCGACCTGGAGACCGTGCCGAAGCGCCTCGTGGTGATCGGCGCCGGCGTGATCGGCCTGGAGCTCGGCTCCGTGTGGCGCCGTCTCGGCTCGGAGGTGACGGTGGTGGAATATCTCGACCGCATCCTGCCCGGCATGGACGGCGAGGTCGCCAAGAACTTCCAGCGCATCCTCGGCAAGCAGGGCTTCCAGTTCAAGCTCGGGGCCAAGGTCACAGGGGTCGAGAGAACCGGTAATGGCGCGACGCTCACCGTCGAGCCCGCCGCCGGCGGCAATGCAGAGACCATCGAGGCCGACGTGGTGCTCGTGGCCATCGGCCGCGTGCCCTTCACCCAGGGCCTCGGGCTCGACAAGGTGGGCGTCCAGCTCGACAACCGCGGCCGCATCCAGACGGATGCGCATTTCTCCACCAATGTCACGGGCATCTACGCCATCGGCGACGTGATCGCCGGCCCCATGCTCGCCCACAAGGCCGAGGACGAGGGCGTTGCCGTGGCAGAGATCCTGGCCGGCAAGGCGGGCCACGTGAACTACGACGTGATCCCGAGCGTGGTCTATACGTTCCCGGAGGTCGCCTCCGTGGGCAGGACCGAGGAAGAGCTGAAAAGCGCGGGCATCGCCTACAATGCGGGAAAATTCCCGTTCACGGCCAATGGCCGCGCCAAGGTGAACCGCACCACGGACGGCTTCGTGAAGATCCTGGCCGATGCTACGACCGACAAGGTGCTCGGCGTCCACATCGTCGGGGCGGAAGCGGGCAACCTCATCCACGAGGCGGCGATCGCCATGGAGTTCGGGGCTTCCTCCGAAGACATGGCCCGCACCTGCCATGCGCACCCGACGCTCGCGGAAGCTGTGAAGGAAGCAGCCCTCGCGGTGGAGAAGCGCGCGATCCACATGTAAGATGACAGGATGGCAAAGCTCCACTTCATCTACTCGGTGATGAATGCAGGCAAGACGACCCATCTCCTGCAGGTTCGCTACAACTACATCGAGAACGGCGGCAACGTGCTGCTGTTCACCAGCCTGATCGACGACCGTTTCGGCGTCGGCAAGGTGAAGTCGCGCATCGGCCTCGAGGCCGATGCGATCCCCTTGAGGAAGATCGACGACATCGGCGCCATGGTGGCGGCCGAGCATGCCAAGACGCCGGTCACGGTGGTGCTGGTGGACGAGGTCCAGTTCATGACCGCCGATCAGGTCCGCCAGCTCGCCTGGATCGTCGACGAGCTGAACGTGCCCGTCATGGCCTATGGGCTGAAGAACAATGTCTACGGCACGCTGTTCAGCGACGCCATTATCGCCATGATGGCGCTGGCCCAGGACTTCCAGGAGATCAAGCAGCTCTGCCATTGCGGCCGCAAGGCCACGATGATCCTGAAGTACGACCGCACCGGCGAGGCCGTCCGTTCAGGCCCGGTGATCGAGATCGGCGGCGAGGGCCGCTACGTCTCCGTCTGCCGCCCGCACTGGACCAAGGGGGACATCGGGCCGGCCGCCCGGCAATTGCTCGCCCAGCCGGTGGCGGCCGAGTAGACGCCTCGCGGTGCCGTGTCATCCCCGGCGCGCGAAGTGCGGGAAGGGGATCCACGATCCAGCTGCAGCGCCTGGATTCCCTGTTCCTGCGCTGGGCTCCCGCCGGGCATGGCACGCTCATCGTTCTGACGCTCCTCCAGCCCTGCCGCCCTCCTCGTCATCACCGGCCTTGTGCCGGTGATCTCGACTGGTAAGGCGCCGTGCGTCTCAGCATCGGGATGGCCGCAACAAGTGCGGCCATGACGCGGTGGGGCAGTGTAATGTTCTTACTTTGTTCTTGACAGCTCGCCTAAGCTCGGCTATATCGTTTG
>NZ_JBWBEW010000030.1:0-61071 GCF_056148915.1 Microvirga sp. jy35
GCCGCGGCGGCGGCTCATCCGAGTTCGGCGACGAGGAGCCCGGCCAGATCAGAAGCGGCGGAGACTTCGGACGGTCGCCCTCGCAGGACCGCCGCCCGACGCCGTCCTCAGGGGGAGGCGGCAGCGGCGGAGGGGGAGGCTCCCGCTACAACGACCTCGACGACGACATCCCCTTCTAGGATTTTCTCCCTCGGGATCCCGCGATCCAAGCATCGGGTGGGGCCGCTGGCCGGCGGCCTTTCCCTGGCGCTGCCAGACGTTCAAAGGTGCCCTGGTATTCCGGCAAAACGGAAAACTTACCTTGCGTCAGTGCACGGAAACTGCTCATTTAGGAGTAGGCTCCGGAACAGCTTGAATCCGGTGGTTGACGAGTTTTCAAGGCTGCTTTTGAGTGCATTGTTTTTTTCACCTCGTGCACAGGCATGAACGGATCCTGGATGAGACCGGTATCGAAGTCTCGGATCTGGAAGCAGCCCATTACCAGGCCATCAAGGCCATCCAGGAGCTGCGCGACGAGGGCGAGCCGGACGAGGTCGACTGGCGCGGGTGGCACCTGGAGGTTGCTGACGCATCAGGCAGGGTTCTGTTCTCGATCCCCTTGGATGCGGCGCAGCATTGAAGCCGCTTCGGCCTTTCCGGCATGACGAGAGAAGAGGCGCCGGTGTACTACGTATAGTTATCTCAAGGTTATCGCGTAGAGTCCCGCCAGAACCCGGAGCTTCAGCGAAGTGGTTCTTCTTCGCCGAAAGCCGGAAGAGGGATCTCGGGATCGGGATTTTTTTTCTAGAGGATGAAGTCGGCGGCTGAGAGCTGAGCCTTCAGAACCTTCTCGAGCTTGATGTAGTGGCTCGTCCTAGAGAGGTTCAGGGTGTCCGCCCCGCCGCTTGCGTGGCTCTTCAGGCTGTAGCCGTCCCCGAAGAGCCGGTCATTGTCGTTGCCGCCGGACAACAGGTCGCCGCCCCTGGCCGAGCCCGTCATGGTGCGGGCATCGCCATAGAGCACGTCGTAACCGGCTTCGCCCCAAATTTTGTCCGCCCCGCCACGGGAGGAGGAACTCATCGTATAGGCATCGCCGTAAACGGTATCGTGATCGTACCCGGCCCAGATGGAATCGGCTCCGCCGCGCGCTGTCGACCTGAACGTCCTCGCATCGCCGTAAAGGTAATCGGCCCCGGCATAGCCGTGAATGGCGTCGCCGGCATTGACGCCTGAACTGCGGGTGCCGTCGCTGTCGCCATAAATGCTGTCGGAGGAGGAGGTGCCTTCGAGGAAATTTCCACGCAAGGAACCGATTTTGAGAACCATTCTTGCCGTACCTGAATCATCTGCCAAGTTAAGGATGCATACACTATCTTGATGTTATAAAGTCCCCATCAGGTGCGGCTGCGTCATATGGCCTTAGGTTCGCAAACTCGCGGCCGGCCCCGGCGCGCATGCGGACTTGATGTTTCCGGTCAGGGATGCTTAGCCAACAAACACATTCCCCCGGCATGAGGACATCATGAGCCGCTCCTCCCCATCCCTCGACACGCTCTTCACCTGGATCCGCACCGAGAGCCCGACTTCGGATCGGGCCGGCGTCAACCTGATGATGGACCTCGTGGTCGCGCAGATGCAGGACGCCCCGGTGGCAGTCGAGCGTGTTTCCGGCACCGATGGCCTGGGGGATGTGCTCGTGCTGCGGGCAGGTCCCCAGACGGGGGAACCCGGCATCCTGGTGATGTCGCATCTCGACACGGTGCATCCGCTCGGCACCATCGACCGCGACCTGCCCTTGCGGATCGAGGGTGACCGACTCTACGGGCCAGGCATCTACGACATGAAGGGCGGCGCCTGGTTCTGCCTCGAGGCCTTCAAGGATGTAGCGCGCAGGGGCACTGCGGCCCGTCCCATCACCTTCCTGGTGACGCCCGACGAGGAGATCGGCTCGCCGATCACCCGGCCCATGATCGAGGATCTCGGCCGCCGTTCGGCCTATGCCCTCGTGACCGAACCCGCCCGCGACGGCGGCCAGATCGTCACCGCCCGTAAAGGGGTGGGGCGCTTCGACGTGCATGTGGAGGGTCGTCCCGCCCACGCGGGCTCGCGCCACAAGGATGGACGCAATGCCATCTACGAGGCTGCCCGCCAGATCCTCGCGGTCGAGGCCATGACGGATTATGCGCGCGGCACCACCACGACAGTGGGCATGGCCTCCGGCGGAACGGCGATGAACACCATTCCCCAGCATTGCCGCTTCTCAGTGGATCTGCGGGTCGAGACCGTGGCGGACGGAGAGGCCGTGACGGCGGCGCTCCTCGGGTTGAAGCCCCAGAACCCAGATTTCAAGGTCTCTGTCACGGGCGGCATGAACCGGCCGCCCTATGAGTGCAATGAGGCGACTGCCCGGCTCTTCGACCATGCGAAGTCGCTTGCCGCCGAGATCGGCTTCGATCTCGTCTCCGCACCTCGAGTCGGCGGGGGCTCCGACGGCAACTTCACGGCGGCGCTCGGCGTCCCGACCCTCGACGGCCTCGGCATCGACGGCGACGGCGCCCACACGCTCCATGAATACGGCCTTGTCTCCTCCATCGCGCTGCGCCAGAGGCTCATGACGCGCCTGCTGGAGACCCTGCGCTGAGCAGCATCACGATCAGCGATCTGCGCGACCTGCCGGATTTTGCCGAGGCCGTTGCGGATCGAGTCTGGCGTGCCTTCTGGAAGGACAAGGGGCACCCGTTGAGCCTGCTCACCGGCCTGGTGCAGGAGAATTTCGGACCGGGTCCCATTCCCACGGCACTCGTGGCGCATGACGGCGGGCGCTTCCTGGGCACCGTCTCCATCATCGCATGCGATGAGGACACGCGCCCGCAATACACCCCCTGGGTCGCCGCTCTCTGGGTTGAGTCCGAACATCGGCGCCGGCGAATCGGCGCGGCGCTTGTCGAAAGAGCCGTCGAATGCGCGTTCGGGACGGGCGCAAGGCGTATCCATCTTCTCGCGGGTCCCCACCGACACTCCTACTATGAAGGACTCGGATGGTTCGTCATCGAGCAGACCGAGGATGGGATGTTCATTCTGGCCAGGGACAACAATGACTGAAGCTCTCTACCGGCCGAATGTCGGCATCGCTCTCTTCAACCGCGAGGGGCGGGTGCTGATCGCGCGGCGCCTGCGCGACGACGGCCCCGAGATCGTCCTGCCGGGGCATGAATGGCAGATGCCGCAGGGTGGCATCGACGGAGACGAGGATCTTCTGACGACGGCCGGGCGGGAGCTCTGGGAGGAGACGAACGTCACGAGCGCGGTTCCGCTCGGACAGTCGTCCGAATGGGTCACTTATGACTTCCCGCCTTATTCCGGACCGCCGCACAGGTTGTCTCCCTTCCGCGGACAGCGGCAGCGCTGGGTGGCCTTCCGCTTCACGGGCGAGGAGAGCGAGATCGAGGTGGCGGGCGTTCGTGGCGGCATGGTGCCCGAGTTCAGCGAATGGCGCTGGGAGAGCCTTGAGCGGCTGCCGGAACTGGTGGTGCCTTTCAAGCGCGCCGTCTACGAGCACGTTGCGCGGGAATTCCGGGCGTTCGCTGACGTCTGAAGGCGGTTACAGGGCTGCCGGCTGCAGCAGCGCAAGGATGCCGTTGATGATGAACTGCACGGCCAGCCCAGCCAGGATCACGCCCAGCAGACGGCTCAACACGATGTTGCCGGTCACGCCGAGCCAGCGCGAGACGCGCTCGGCCGCCATGAACACGGCAAAGCAGCTCGCGACGCCGAGGGCGATGAGGGCGATCAGGAAGCCGAGATAGACCGGGTTGCCGTCCGCCCGGCCGGCGAGCAGGATCGTCGCGGTGATCGCGCCGGGGCCGGCCATGAGCGGGATGGCGAGGGGGAAGGCTGCCACGTTGCGGATATGGTCCTCGGTGATGGCGATGTCGGCGGTGTGCTGCTTGCGCTCGTTGCGGCGCTCGAACACCATCTCGAAGGCAATCCAGAACAGCAGCAGGCCACCCGAGATGCGGAAGGCCGGGATGCCGACGCCGAGAAGGCGCAGCAGCACCTCGCCGCCGAGGCCGAAGAAGGCCAGGATGCCGAAGGCGATCAGGCTTGCCCTGAGCGCCACCCGGCGTCGCTCCGACGCGTTCATGCCCCGGGTCAGCGACACGAAGATCGGGGCCAACGCCGGCGGGTCGAGGGTGACGAGCAGGGTGACGAGGGCGGCGGAGATATAGTCGAAGAGCATCGGCTGGACCTTGGCTTAAGCTTTGCGTTATGGCGTTGCTGGCCGGATTTGGCGAGGGGGCGGGGCGACGATGTTCACGGTTTTGGATCGGATCAGCTGGCCCGGGCACCCCGACAAGCCCAACGAGGACATCTGCGGCGTCTCGGGCGACTGGGCCTGGGTGATCGACACCTCGATCTTTCCCGGCACGGCGCCGGTCATGCCCGGCAAGAGCGATGCCGCGTGGCTGGCGAAGTTCGCCGACGAGCGGCTCTCCAACCTCGCACCCCAGGCCGAAGATGGCGCTGCCCTCCTGCGGCACGTGATGGAGGAGGCCCGCACGGCCTACCGGGCCGTCGCGCCGGCCGAGCGGCATGAGGATTTCCTCACCTGGCCTCTCGGGGCCATGACCCTGGTGCGCCGCAGGGGGAATATGCTCGATGCCTGGACCTTCGGGGACACCACGGCCTATGTCCGGCAGCCTGACGGCCCGGTGCAGGTCTTAGGCGATGCGCCCGGCCTGCGCGACTTCGAATCCGCCAAGGCCGCCGAGCTGATGCGGCAGTCCGGCTCCAGGCCCACCGCCATCCTCGACGAACCCGTCTTCCTCGCCTGGCTCGGGGAGCGCCGCGAGCGCCAGCGCAGGAGCGGCATTCCGGCCGCCCTTCTGAGTCTCAACCCGGACGCCGCGGCTCGACTGCGGCACGAGAGGACGCCCTGCGGGGACGGCACGGTCATCCTGCTGGCCTCGGACGGCTTCTCGGCCCTGGTCGATCTCTACCGGGCAATGGACGCGGTGGCTCTGGTGGAAGCCGCGCTTACCTCCGGCCTGGAGCCCCTGGCGAGGCTGGCGCGGACAATCGAGACCGAGCGCGATCCGAACGGAACGCTCTATCCGCGGTTCAAGCAGAGCGACGATACGACGGCGATTTTGCTGAGAGCTTAACCCCGTCACCTTCACCGATGTAGGCAATGACGGGGGTGTCATCCCGGCGGCCGCGAGGCCGGGAAGAGGATCCATGGTGCCGAGCGTATGGGTGGCTTGCTTTCCCCACCGTTGCGCTCGTCGGGAACGACACCCTCCAGTCCTGCCGCCCTTCTCGTCATCGCCAGCCTCGTCCGGGTGGCCTGTGTCTTCACACGCTCTGTCCTCCTCAGGATGAGTGCGGAAGGGAAAGGGCAGTGTAATGTTCTCATTTTGTTCTTGACGGCTGGTGCAAGCTCGGCTATATCATCACCCATCCTCGTCCGATGAGGGGCGCGCTCGCGAGGCGTCGCAGATGCGGGGCAAGGAGCGGTCCTGCCGCAGGTCTCGCAACCCTGTGCTCGCGGGTGGCCGATCTGGCATGCCTCCAGGTCCGCTGAAACAAACCGCGCGTGACGAGCAGTTCGGCTCTCACTTCCCACCACACATCATCGAGCCGGGCTGCACGACACGCCACCCTCGATCACCCTGAAGGCTCGCAGCTCATGCTGCGGGCCCGAAGGCGCTGGCTCTTTGACAGCGAACGTCATCCCGGACGGAGCGTCAGCGCAGATCAAGATCGTGCAAACCAGCCGGCCCTGTCATCCCGGGGCGGCATCGCCGAGCCCGGGATCCATAAACGCCGACGGTGCAGAACAATGCGCCACGTGGATTGCCCTTTTCTGAGACGTCATGGTTATGGATCCCCACCTGCGCGGGGATCACAGCGGTGAGGATCCTGCACCAGTTCCCGAGCTCTGCTCCACACCTCCGAGTGGCGGAGGAAAGCAAGAAGTCCAGTCATATCAGCAGTTTAGAGTTTGCGGCAGGCCGGTGCCTTGCCTTCCGGGCAGGTCTGCGAAGGGGTTATGCTCCCAAGCCTTTCTCGAACCATGCTCGATCAGATAATAAGTTGCTGAAACGTAAACGGATTTTGGTCGTCTCCTTGCCTCTGGAAAACCCGTCAAAAAGCTTGAAAAAGGCGGCATTCTCCCCCATGTAAGAGCCTGATTTCAATTGGATTCGCGGGCCTGCCGGACGGCTTGACGAAGCGGCACCAAAAAGCCGCCTCTCGCGAAAGGGCAGACCGTTTTAAGAAAGACCAACCTTGACCGATCCGAACGATATCCGCTCCGGCGGCCCCGGAGGGGACCAGCCGGCCAGCGACATCAAGCTGATTTCCATCGTCGACGAGATGAAGCGCTCCTATCTCGATTACGCCATGAGCGTGATCGTGAGCCGCGCTCTGCCCGATGCGCGCGACGGCCTCAAGCCCGTGCACCGGCGCATCCTCTACTCGATGCACGAGAACGGCTATACGCCCGACAAGAAATACGTGAAGTCCGCCCGCATCGTCGGCGACGTGATGGGTCAGTACCATCCGCACGGCGACAGCGCGATCTATGACGCCCTCGTGCGTATGGCGCAGGACTTTTCGCTCCGCCTCATGCTGGTGGACGGGCAGGGCAATTTCGGCTCCGTGGACGGCGATCCGCCGGCGGCCATGCGCTATACCGAGTCCCGTCTCGCCAAGGCGGCCATGCCGCTCCTCGACGACATCGACAAGGACACGGTCGACTTCACCCCCAACTACGACGAGTCCAAGGACGAGCCGTCGGTCCTGCCGGCGCGCTTCCCGAACCTGCTCGTCAACGGCGCCGGCGGCATCGCGGTCGGCATGGCCACCAACATGCCTCCCCACAATCTAGGGGAGGTCATCGACGGCTGCCTGGCGCTCATCGACAATCCCGGCATCTCGGCGGAAGAGCTGATCGAGATCATTCCCGGCCCGGACTTTCCGACCGGCGCGCTGATCCTCGGCCGCGCCGGCGCACGCTCGGCCTACACGACGGGTCGCGGCTCCATCATCATGCGGGCCAAGTCCGAGATCGAGGAGGTCCGCAAGGACCGCGAGGCGATCATCTTCACCGAGATCCCGTATCAGGTGAACAAGGCCTCCCTGATCGAGAAGATCGCCGAACTGGTGCGCGAGAAGAAGATCGAGGGCATCTCGGATCTTCGCGACGAGTCCGACCGCGACGGCATGCGCATCGTGATCGAGATCAAGCGCGACGCCATGGCCGACGTGGTGCTCAACCAGCTCTACCGCTACACGCCGCTGCAGACGAGCTTCGGCGCCAACATGGTGGCGCTCAACGGCGGCCGTCCCGAGCTGATGACGCTGAAGGACCTGATCCAGGCCTTCGTCGACTTCCGCGAGGAGGTCGTCTCCCGCCGGACCAAGTTCCTGCTCAACAAGGCACGCGAGCGCGCTCACGTGCTGTGCGGCTTGGCAATCGCGGTCGCCAACATCGACGAGGTCATCCGCCTCATCCGCACCGCGCCCGATCCGAATGCCGCCCGCGAAGCCCTCATGGGCCGCGACTGGCCGGCGCACGACATCGCGCCCTTGATCGCGCTCGTGGACGATCCGCGCCACAGGATCAACGAGGACGGCACCTACCGTCTCTCCGAGACGCAGGCCCGCGCGATCCTCGACCTGCGCCTGCAGCGCCTCACGGCTCTGGGCCGGGACGAGGTCGGCGACGAGCTGTCGAAGCTCGCGGCCGAGATCTCGGATTATCTCGACATCCTGCGCTCGCGCGAGCGCATCATGGGCATCATCAAGGGTGAGCTGACGGATGTCCGCAACACCTTCGCGACGCCGCGCAAGACCCAGATCGTGGATTGGGATTCCGATCTCGACGACGAGGACCTGATCGCCCGCGAGGACATGGTCGTCACCGTGTCCCATGCCGGCTACATCAAGCGCGTGCCGCTCTCGACCTACCGGGCGCAGCGCCGCGGCGGCAAGGGCCGCTCGGCCATGACGACGCGCGACGAGGATTTCGTCACCCGCCTGTTCGTGGCCAACACCCACACACCGGTGATCTTCTTCTCCTCCGAGGGTCAAGCCTACAAGGAGAAGGTGTGGCGCCTGCCGCTGGCTGCTCCCAACGCCAAGGGCAAGGCCCTGGTGAACATGCTGCCCATCAAGCAGGGCGAGCGCATCACCACCATCATGCCGCTGCCGGAGGACGAGGCGTCCTGGGACAAGCTGGACGTGATGTTCGCCACCTCCCGCGGCACCGTTCGCCGCAACAAGCTGTCGGACTTCGTCCAGGTCAATCGCGGCGGCAAGATCGCCATGAAGCTGGATGAGGGCGAGCACATCGTCGACGTGCAGATCTGCTCGGAGAACGATGACGTGTTGCTCACCACGGCCAAGGGCCAGTGCATCCGCTTCCCGGTCACGGACGTGCGCGTCTTCAAAGGACGCGACTCCATGGGCGTGCGCGGCATCAACCTAGCCGAGGGCGATGACATCATCTCCATGGCGATCCTGCGCCACGTGGAAGCGACCGGCGAGGAGCGGGCGGCCTATCTCAAGATGCGCCGTGCCGTCACCGGCGAGCAGATGGGCTCGGATGCCGATGCAACGGACGAGGCCGAAGAGGCTTCAGCCGAGAACGTCTCTCTCTCACAGGAGCGCTATGCCGAGATGAGCGCGCAGGAGCAGTGCATCCTGACGCTCTCCGAGAAGGGCTACGGCAAGCGGACGCTGTCCTACGAGTACCGCATCACCGGCCGCGGCGGCAAAGGCATCACGGCCATGGCGGTGAACAGCCGCAACGGCAAGCTGGTGGCCTCGTTCCCGGTCGAGAGCTCGGACCAGATCATGCTCGTCACCGATGGCGGCCAGCTGATCCGCGTGCCGGTGGACGGCATCCGCGTCGTCGGCCGCAACTCCCAGGGCGTCACCGTCTTCTCCACCCGCGACAAGGAGAAGGTGGTCTCGGTGGAGCACATCGAGGGCGAGGATGCCGAAGAGGTCGAGGGCTTGGATGACGCCGCGACCGAAGGCGGCGAGGAGTAAGTAATTTCTCCAGGGTATCAACTGGGAAGGGCGCTTTCAGCGCCCTTTCTTTTCATCGCTTGTCGAGAATGCGCTGGTAGTCCGCCACCAAGTCTTGTGCCATCCGGCGCGCACCTGCGCCCGGATCTGCCGTCACTCGGATTTTCACGAACATGCCTTCGTGGAGGGTGACAAAGATGTAGGAGTCACGCTCCGTCCCGCGCTGCGTGATTTTCATGTGGGCCATGGCGAAGGAGCCTGATGTGGAACTGTCGAGAAGCTTGACATCCTGGTAGGCGCCGCTTTTCAAGGCGGTGCCGACATCACTGATCGCTATATCCAATTCCCGCTTAGCCTGTGGCAGCGCTGGTCCGGTCGGCAGCTTGAGCTGCTTGTCATAAACATAGATGTCGGCCCAGGCACCACTGGGGGCCAGATAGGTCACACTGAAGCCCAGTCCCGGCGTTTTGTAGTCCACCTTCGACTGGCGAGTGAAATTGCCGAGAGTCTTTGGAAATAGGAAGCCTTCGATCTCCGCCACTGAGATCGCGGTGGAGATTGCGCTGCGGACGGGCTGCGCCTGGGCCGGAAGAACTGATGCCGTGATCAGTGCGGCGAGAAGGCATCCGCCGAGGACGACGGATATACGCAGAGACTTCAGCATCGCAGCTCCCCTGTTTGTAAGTAAGTTACAGGGAAGCGGGCGCGCTGGCGAGTCTCTCAGAGACTGTGCCTAGAAGCTTTAGACGGCCAAGCTCGCCAGGGCAGCCGGGCTCAGCACGGCAATGGCGGTGACGAAGACGATGCAGAGGCGGACGATCATGGTGCTCTCCTGAAACCTTGACTTTAGGTTAGCTGGAATATTCCACGCCCCTGTCCGGGCCGCCGTGTGCCACCGCACGGCTTGCTTGGCAGCATCAATCCGGCTACGCCTTGGCCTCATGACCCGCACCGCCCTTTATACCGGGAGCTTCGATCCCGTCACCAACGGCCATCTGGACGTGCTGCGCCAGGCCTGCTCCGTGGCGGACAGGATCGTAGTCGCCATCGGGGTCCATTCCTCGAAGGCGCCAATCTTTCCGGCCGAGGAGCGGGCCGAGATGCTCCGCGCCGTCTGCGGGCCGATTCTGCAGGCGAGGGGCGTTGAGCTGGAGGTCGTGACCTTCAACGATCTGACGGTCGAGGCCGCCCGCCGGCATGGCGCCACCCTCATCGTGCGCGGCCTGCGCGACGGCTCGGATTTCGACTACGAGATCCAGATGGCATCCATGAACGCCGCCATGGCGCCCGAGGTCCAGACCCTCTTTTTCGCGGCTTCGCCAACGGTGCGCCCCATCACGGCCACGCTTGTGCGGCAGATCGCCGGGATGGGCGGCGATGTCTCGGCCTTCGTGCCGGGACTTGTCGCCGAGCGCCTGAAAGCCAGATTCAGGCAGCCATAGAGTTTCATCATCCACAGGGAGATACCCACCCATGAAGCGTTTGCTCGCAGCCGGAGCGCTCGTGCTTGCCGGCCTCGGACCAGCTGCCGCCCAGACCGCCGCCGACCCGCAGAACACGGTCCTCCTCGACACCAAGGATGGTCGCGTCACCATCCGTCTGCGTCCCGATCTCGCGCCCAAGCATGTTGAGCAGATCAAGGCGCTGACGAAGCGCGGCTTCTATGACGGGGTGGTCTTCCACCGGGTGATCGACGGCTTCATGGTCCAGACGGGCGATCCGACCGGCACCGGCACCGGCAAGTCCGACCTGCCCAACATCCCGGCCGAGTTCACCAAGACCCAGTACAAGCGCGGCTCGGTCGGCATGGCCCGGTCCCAGAGCCCGGATTCGGCAAACAGTCAGTTCTTCATCTGCTACGACGGCTGCGGCCCGCTCACAGGCCAGTACACCCTGTTCGGCGAGGTCGTGTCGGGCATGGACGTGGTCGACAAGATCAAGAAGGGCAATCAGGCCGCCAACGGCATGGTCTCGAACCCTGACAAGATCGTGAAGATGCAGCTCGCCGCCGACGCGAAGTGATGCTGCCGCGGCGGACGTCCGGGGCGCGGCTTGTCATGGCCGCGCTCGTGCTCGGCGGATTGGCGGCATCGCAGGCCGCCGCGCAGGTGCTCGCGCCTGCCCTCGACCCTGACGAGTGGGACGAGCCCCGCCCGCCGCCGCCTCCGCTGCCCGAGGGGCTCCGCGGAACGATCCGCCCACGCTCCGATGCGATCAGGATCGAGCGCATCGAGCGCATCACCCAGATCTTCCCGGCGATCCAGGCCTGCTGGCGTCCGCCCGCTGGCAGCGGCTACTCGGGGCAGGAGATCACCTTGCGCCTCAGCTTCAAGCGCAATGGGGAGGTGCTGGGTCGGCCTCGCATCACCTACTACAAGGCCGGTACCCAGGCCGATCAGCGCGAGCCCTTCACCCGCGCCGTGCGCGAGGCCTTCGAACGCTGTACGCCCCTTCCATTCACTGAAAGTTTCGGACGCTCCATCGCAGGGCGCATCTTCTCCTTCCGTTTCGTCGATGCCCAACCTATGTGAACGGGCAGACTATCTCGTCATCCATAACCAGCACAGGAGGCCTCAATGGCTGATCCGCAAAACACCATCATCATGGAGACCACCAAGGGCCGCGTGGTCATCGAACTGCGTCCCGATCTTGCCCCCGGCCACGTGGAGCGTATCAAGACGCTCTCCCGCCAGGGCTTCTACGACGGCGTGGTCTTCCATCGTGTGATCGAGGGCTTCATGGCCCAGACCGGCGATCCGACCGGCACCGGCAGCGGCGGATCCGATCTGCCCGACCTGAAGGCGGAGTTCAATGCTGAGCCGCATGTGCGCGGCACCTGCTCCATGGCCCGCACGAATGCCCCGCATTCGGCCAACTCGCAGTTCTTCATCTGCTTCGACGATGCCCGCTTCCTCGACAAGCAGTACACCGTGTGGGGCAAGGTGACCGAGGGCATGGAGAACGTGGACAAGATCAAGCGCGGCGAGCCCGTGCGCGATCCCGACCGCATCGTCTCCATGAAGGTCGCGGCGGACGCGGCATAAGCCCGTCCTGCTTCTACCGTCATGCCCGGGCTTGTCCCGGGCATCCACGTTTTTGCCGCTGCAAGACGTGGATGGCCGCAACAAGTGCGGCCATGACGAGGAGAAAAACCACCCATGCGCGTCGACCTCTTCGACTTCGACCTTCCTGAGACCAGCATCGCGCTCCGCCCCGTGGAGCCGCGGGATGGCGCGCGCATGCTCGTGGTCCGGCCCGAGGAGGGGCTTGAGGATCGCATCGTCCAGGATCTGCCGGATCTGCTGCAGCCGGGCGACGTGCTGGTGCTCAACGACACCAAGGTGATCCCGTCGCGACTCTACGGCCTGCGCGTGCGCGACCAGACTACGGCGCGCGTCGAAATCATGCTGCACAAGCGCGAAGGCGCCGACCGCTGGCGCGCCTTCGCGCGGCCGGCCAAGAAGCTCAACGTGGGCGACCGCATCCGCTTCGGCGAAGAATCCGAGAGCACGGCCTGCGAGCTCGTGCGGCTCGATGCCGAGGTGGAGGAGAAAGGCGAGGGGGGCGATGTGGGCTTACGCTTCTCATTCGCCGGAGCGTTCCTCGACGAGGCCATCGCCCGGCTCGGGGATCTGCCCCTGCCGCCCTACATCGCGGCAAAACGCCCGATCGACGACAAGGACCGGGCCGACTACCAGACCGTCTATGCCAAGGACGAGGGTGCCGTGGCCGCCCCGACGGCCGGCCTGCACTTCACCGACGATCTCTTCCGCCGCCTTGACGCGCGCGGCATTGCCCGCCATTTCGTCACGCTGCATGTGGGGGCAGGGACCTTCCTGCCGGTGAAGGCGGACGACACCGCCGAGCACCGGATGCATGCGGAATGGGGGTCTGTCTCGGAAGAGACGGCCCGCGCCCTCAACGAGGCTCGGGCCAGGGGAGGGCGCATCGTGGCGGTGGGCACCACCTCCTTGAGGCTCCTGGAGAGCGCAGCGCGGGCGGACGGGACCATCGCACCCTTCTCGGGCGACACCGCGATCTTCATCACCCCCGGCTACCGCTTCAAGGCGGTGGACGTGCTCATGACCAACTTCCACCTGCCGCGCTCGACCCTGTTCATGCTGGTCTCGGCCTTTGCAGGGCTGGATTGCATGAAGGCGGCCTATGCCCACGCCATTGAAACGGGCTATCGCTTCTACTCCTACGGCGATGCGAGTTTGCTGTTCAGGCGTTGATCCTTCTGTCATCTCCGGCGGTCCGCAGGGCCGGGAAGGGGATCCATTGATATTCCGCAGCGGTTATGGATTCCCTTCCCCTCCGTTGCGCTTCGGCCGGGAATGACACAGAGAGTTTCTGAATGACCACCGAGACCTTCACCTTCACCGTCAACAAGACCGACGGGGCGGCGCGCACCGGGGAGATCCGGATGCCCCGCGGCGTCATCCGCACACCGGCCTTCATGCCGGTCGGCACCGCCGCCACCGTGAAGGCCATGTATCCCGACCAGGTGAAGGCGCTCGGCGCCGATGTGGTGCTCGGCAACACCTATCACCTCATGCTCCGCCCCGGCGCGGAACGGGTGGCCCGGCTCGGCGGGCTGCACCATTTCATGAACTGGCCCTATCCGATCCTCACCGATTCCGGCGGCTTCCAGGTCATGTCCCTGTCGGCCCTGCGCAAGATCGACGAGACCGGCGTGACCTTCCAGTCGCATATCGACGGCTCGACCCATGTGCTGACGCCGGAGCGCTCCATCGAGATCCAGGGTCTGCTCGGCTCCGACATCCAGATGCAGCTTGACGAATGCGTGAAGCTGCCGTGCCCGGACGAGGTGGCCGAGAAGGCCATGCGCCTGTCCCTGCGCTGGGCGGAGCGCTGCCGGGTCGCGTTCGGCGAGCAGCCCGGCAAGGCCATGTTCGGCATCGTCCAGGGCGGCGCAGTGGAGCGCCTGCGCATCGAGAGCGCCAGGGAACTCGCAGGCTTGGACCTCAAGGGCTATGCCATCGGCGGCCTCGCCGTCGGCGAGCCGCAGGAGGTGATGCTGCGCATGATCGAGACGGTCGAGCCGCACATGCCGAAGGAAAAACCCCGCTATCTCATGGGCGTGGGCACGCCGGACGACATCGTCGAGGCGGTGCGCCGCGGCGTCGACATGTTCGACTGCGTCATGCCCACCCGGGCCGGCCGTCACGGTCAGGTCTTCACCCGCCACGGCCGCATGAATCTGCGCAACGCCCGCTTTGCGGAGGATACGAGTCCCCTCGATCCGGAATCGAAGTGCACGGCCTCCAATACCTATTCCCGCGCCTATCTCCACCATCTCGTCCGCTCCAACGAGATTTTGGGCATGATGCTGCTGACCTGGAACAACCTGGCCTATTATCAGGAACTCATGGCCGGTCTGCGCAAGGCCATCACCGAGGGCCGCCTCGAGGATTACATCGGCGAGGTCAAGGAGGGATGGGCCAGGGGTGAGCGGGACAGCAAGGCAGAGATCGGCCAACATGCCGACAACATGGCCATGGCGTCAGAGGGATAGCCCGGCTACCGCGCTCCTCTCGGCAAATTGTTCGGGCGCCGACCGGGATTAAGGTCCCAGGCGGGGCTTTTCGATTGACCTGAGGCCCGAGACCCCCTATCTCGGGCTCGACCCTGGGAGCGCGTAGCTCAGCCGGTAGAGCATCTGACTTTTAATCAGAGGGTCCTGGGTTCGAGTCCCAGCGCGCTCACCAACAAATTCAAAGGGTTACCGGCATTTGCCCTTTGAGCGATCTTCTTCCAGGTAGCCAATAGGTAGCCAGACGCCACTTTCAGCTTCGACCGTCTTCGGCTTGCCTTGGGGAAAGCACGTCAGCCCGCACCGTGAGCGTGTCAGGGTCGGTTCTCTCCGGGGGAGGGGCATCGTCGATGATCAGCAGGCCGCCATCGCCTGCCTCAAGCCCTTCCGGGTGATCCACATGCAGCCGGTAGGGCACTTCGGCCACTGTTTCGATGCGCTCAGGAGCAATGACGCCGGAGGTCTGAAGCGGAGGTGGCTAGGAACGGGTCTCGACATCG
Organism: Microvirga sp. jy35; assembly: GCF_056148915.1. NCBI lineage: Bacteria > Pseudomonadati > Pseudomonadota > Alphaproteobacteria > Hyphomicrobiales > Methylobacteriaceae > Microvirga > Microvirga sp. jy35. Next base: position 15,076 of record NZ_JBWBEW010000030.1, read on the forward strand.
TGAGGTGACAGCGCCGCGCCGAGTACCCAAACCTGCCGCAGATCTTTAGGGACTGCGCGACAGGCTCTGTACCGACCCCATCGACCGTTCTAGGTAATCGGACTGCCAACCGACCGTTCCGGTCACCATCTCCTCGATCTAAGGGCGTTTATGTTCCACCTGACTTTCGCACTGCCCGCCCTCTATGTGCTGGCGCGGTTCGTGTGGCCGCTTCCGTGGGCGCCGGGCGGGAAGATTGCCCTTGCCATCATCGTGCTCGTGGCCTCGCAATACCATCTCTGGAGCCGCCTTTCGTCCGGCTCGGTCTTCTCTCCCGAGTTTCCCCGTGCTCTCGTGCTGATGTTCAACTGGGCGTTTGGGGCAATCGCACTGTTGGCGGCGATGCAGATCGCCCTCGATGTGACCGCCTTGATCGTGCGGCTGGTTCGGGGCGGCGGAGCCATACCGGACAGCGTGCGCTACACGGCCGCTACGGCGGCCATGCTGCTCTCGGCCTTCGGCGTGTACCAGGCGACGCGTGTGCCGCCCCTCAAGGATCTTGAGATCGCCATCCCGGGCCTGCCGCCTCAGTTCGACGGCTACAGGCTTCTGCAACTGACCGACCTGCACATCAGCCGCCTGTTCCCCAGGGAGTGGACCCAAGCGGTGGTCGAGCGCTCCAATGCGCTCGGGGTCGACCTGATCGTGGTCACCGGCGATCTGATCGACGGCTCATTCGGCGCGCGGCGTGCCGACGTGGAACCGCTGCGCGACCTGCATGCGAAGGATGGCGTCTGGGTCATCCCCGGCAATCACGAGTACTTCTTCGGCTACCAGGAATGGATGCTCCAGTACGCCAGCCTGGGGATGCAGGCGCTCGCCAACGATCACATCGTCCTGAACCGTGATGGCCGATCGCTCGTGCTGGCCGGCGTTACCGACCTGTCAGCGCCCAGGACCCGCAACCCGGCACCGGATCTGCATGCCGCCCTCATGGGTGCACCGTCGGACGCACCGATCGTGCTGCTCGACCACCAGCCGAGGAACGCCGCGCAGGCGGCTGCATGCGGTGTGGCGCTGCAATTGTCCGGGCATACCCACGGTGGCATGATCCCAGGACTGGACCGGCTGGTCGCACGCGCCAACAACGGCTTCGTCTCGGGCCGGTACCAGGTCGGCGGCATGACGCTCTACGTCAACAACGGCACAGCGTTGTGGCCCGGCTTCGCGCTACGGCTCGGGCGCTCGTCCGAACTGACCCGCATCACCCTGCGACGCGCGTCACCGCAGGATGGTCCTCCTGCCCATGCGCCGACGAGTTCGGAGTGGGCGCCTGCTCCGGCCACCGCAGGCTGAATTCACGATGACAACGCCGTCCAGCGGAATGGCAGCTAGGGTACACTCCGGACGGGGCCGAACTTCTGCTTTGGATAGGAACATCGGACGTTCCTGCCAGTGACCAAATTTCACTACCTGACCCGATGCCGACCTTCGTTGCCGATGGGATCGACGCACGATTGAGAACTCGCCGGACAGTTCTTGATGGTATCTTGGCAAGCATCGCGATGGAGGCGAAAGGGCAATCAGTGGTGGCCTTTGGGGCCATGCCCGTGGCCTGCCGAGGCCCCATAGCCACGCAGCTCGCCATACCGGCGCACCTGCTCGGGCGTGAGGACCTCCAGAGTGGAGAGGTGGTAGCGCAAGTGCGCTCCGCGCAGAGCGCCCTGGGTCGCGCCGATTTCGGCCGTGGTGGCCTGCAGGCTTGCCGGGGTGACCACCTTGGTGTCGAACTGCCGGTCAAGGTCCGCCTCCTGCGCGATCAGGCGCTCGCCCAGCGGCACTGTCGCTGTCCTCATGGCCGCATGGAGTTCCTGTACCCGGGTGCGCTGCTCCCCAGATAGCCCGAGTTGGTCGCCGAGTTCCAGGACATGGATCGGGCCGGGGTACCCATTGAGCTCCGCTGACAGCGCCAAGCCCATGCCGCGGCCGGCACGAAGATCGGCGATCTGCTGGTCGGACAGCGCCTTGATCTGTCGTGCCTCCATGCCGGCGTAGGGCGACGGGGAAGCATGCTGGGCTTGGGCGGTGCCAACGGCAACGAGGGTTGCGGCCATCACGATCCATAGGCGGGCCATGGACGATCTCCTTCCGTAAGGATAGGGGTCAGAGCAGACGCGCGCCCTCGTATCGGGCGAAGGTTGTCCGGCCTGACGGCCCGAACAGGACCACCTCGTAGGTTTCCGGAGCCGTGCCCTCCATCTCCATGCCGGGCGATCCCATCGGCATGCCGGCAACAGCCAACCCCTTGCCCGTCGGCTTCTCGGCGAGCAGGCGCTTAATCGCGTCGGCGGGCACGTGGCCCTCGATGACATAACCGCCGATCTCGGCGGTGTGGCAGGAGGCAAGATCATTCGGCACGCCGAGGCGCACCTTCACGCGGTTGATCTCCGACGTCTCGATCACGTCCGCGGTGAAGCCAGCCTGGCGCAGGTGGTTGACCCAGCCGGTGCAGCAGCCGCAGGTCGGATCCTTGCTGACGACTATCTTGGGAAGATCCTGGGCTCGCGAGGGGCGGGAATGCGCGAGCAGGGCGCTAGCCGTGAGGCCGGCGACGAGGCTGCGGCGGGTCATGAGCATGGTGTTCATCGGATCGCCTTTCCGGCAGCCGATCAGGCTGCCTCGCGCTGCGGGTGATTGGGACAAGCATGGACCTCGACGGTCACATGCGATAGGCCTTCGATGCCTGAGAGCCGCTGCTTGTAGACTTCGGGCGAATGAGGGGCGTCCGATACGACCGCGACGATCAGGCCGGCATGGCCGGGCCCCAAGCGCCAGAGGTGGAGGTCCGTCACGCGGTCCTCGCCGACCTCGATGCGTTCGCGCACCGACCGTGCAAGCGTCTGGTCGGGGACCGCGTCGAGGAGGGTGGCGCCGGCTGTGCGGATCAGCCCCCATGACCACTGCGCGATGACGACAGCGCCCACCACGCCCATCACGGGATCGAGCCAGCTCCAGCCATAGAAGCGACCGGCAAGCAGCGCCACGATGGCGAGAACTGAGGTCAGGGCGTCGGCGAGAACGTGCAGGTAGGCGGCGCGGATGTTCGTGTCGCCGCCATGATGATGTTGATTGCCGTGCGTATGGCCGTGGTGGTGATCTTCATGGTCATGATCGTGCTTATCGCCGTGGCCATGATGATGACCGTGATCATGGCCGTGATGATGGTCACCGGCCAGCAGCCAGGCGCTGGCGAGGTTCACGGCGAGCCCGATCACCGCAACCACCGTCGCTTCGCCAAACTGGATCGGTACCGGGTTCATCAGGCGCACGAGGCTCTCGTAGCCGATGAGCAGAGCAATGAGCGCCAGGATGATCGCGCTGGAGAACGCCGCGAGCTCGCCGACCTTGCCGGTCCCGAACGAGAAGCGGGGATCGTGGGCGTGCTTGCGCGCGAAGCGATAGGCCAGCGCAGCAATGGCGAGCGCCGCGGCATGGGTCGACATGTGCCAGCCGTCGGCGACCAGCGCCATGGACCCGAAGATCGTCCCGGCGACGATCTCGGCGACCATCATCGCCGCCGTCAGCCCGACCACGAGCCAAGTGCGCCGCTCGTGGCGGTCGTGGTGTTCGCCAAGGAAGACATGCTCGTGCTGCCAATCGTGCAGGGTATGATGGTGCATCTGATCGCTCTCGTTGCTCACGACTTAGATGGAGCCTCAACTGGTTCTGGGGAGCGGCCCATGGCCGCTCCGGGTTAGGGGCGTACATCTTGGCCGACAACCGGCCATGGGGATCCTACTTGCCGTTCTTCTTGAGCCAGTCCTGCATCTCGGCGATCTCCTTCTCCTGATCGTCGATGATCTTCTGGGCCATCCGCTTCGTCTCGGGATCCTTGGCGTGCTTGAGGGCGACCTTCGCCATCTCGACGGCGCCCTGGTGGTGCGGGATCATGTGGGTGCGGAAGTCCACGTCCGGGTTGCCGGTGTAGGGCACGTGCATGTTGTGCATCATCTTCATGTCCGCCGCCTTGAAGTCCTTGGTCGAGGGCGGATCGTTCGGCGACGGCATCATGTCCTGCATCATCTTCTGCATCGCGGCCGGGTCCATGTTGCCCATGGGCATGGCGCCGGACATCTGCATGCTGCCGTGACCCTGGTGCGAGGTCTGCGCGTACGCCACGCCTGCTAGGGCGGTGATCGCGAGGGCGGCGATAGTCTTGGTGATCATCTTCATCGTTTTCTCCTTGCTGTCAGGAAAGCTCAGTTATTGACGAAGCGGGCCTGCACGGCGTGGCCGTCGGCCATAGTGGCCGAGACAACCACGCGGGCGCCCGACCCGAGCGGCTGGGCCAGGGAGCCGACGAGCTTGTTGGGCTCGGCCGGCTGGAGTTGAACGGTCGCCGTCTTGCCGCCGTCCTGCACGATGGCACGGGCGTTCTTCGTGCCTGCGGACGCGAGCGGCTTGTCGTCCGACTCGGTGAGGAAGAGGACGAGCTCGGAGCCCTTGGCGACCATCTCGACGTGGTGGCCGGCGCTGTCGACGACCGGGCCGCCGTTCGGGCCCTTCGCCATCTCGTGAGCAGCGGCTGCCAGAGGCGAGGCTGCGATGGCAAGGGCGAGGATAAGATGCTTCATGGTGTTTCTCCTTGTGTCGTGGATCAGAAGGCTTCCGCAGGGGTGAGGCCGCCGGCGCGGCCCTCACGGCTGGCCTGGATGCGTTCCAGCGGTTTGCGGCCGAAGGTCAGGAACAGGACCGGGGTGAGGAAGGTGTCGATCAGCGTCGCCGAGATCAGCCCGCCGAAGATCGTCACCGCCACCGGGTGCAGGATCTCGCGCCCGGGCTCGTCCGCCCCGATCAGGAGCGGGATGAGCGCGAGGCCGGCGGACAGGGCCGTCATCAGCACCGGTGTCAGCCGCTCCAGGCTGCCGCGGATCACAAGGTCCTTGCCGAACTGCTCGCCTTCGTAGAGCGCGAGGTTGATGTAGTGCGAGACCTTCAGGATGCCGTTGCGGGCCGAGATGCCGGCGAGCGTGATGAAGCCGATCATCGACGCGACCGAGAGCGGCTGGCCGGCGATGTTGAGGGCGATCACGCTGCCGATGAGCGCCAACGGGATGTTGCCCATGATGATCAGCGCCAAGGCTGGCGACTGGTAGCGGCTGTAGAGCACCACGAACACCATCGCGAGAGAGAGGAGGGAGAGCGCCCCGATCCGGAGCGTCGCCTCCTCCTGCGCCTGGAAGGTGCCCTCCAGGCGGGTGACGTAGCCCTGCGGCCATTGCGTCTCCCCGGTGATGCGGCGGATGTCGGCGATGATGGCCGCCATGTCGCGCTTGCCGTCGGTGTTGCCGAGGACCGCGATCCGGCGCTGGCCGTTCTCGCGCAGCACCTGGTTCGGCCCGTCCGTCTCCTGGACCGCCGCGATCATGCGCAGCGGCACGTGGCCCGTCGGCGTGGCGATCAGCAGGTCGCCCAGGCCGGTGGTGGAGCGATCCTGGTCGGACAGGCGCATCACCACGTCGAAGCGGCGGTTGCCCTCGACGATCTGCGAGACCGTGCGCCCGTTCGACATCGTCTCCAGGCCCTGGGTCACCGTCGCCGGCGTGAGGCCGTAGAGGGCGGCCTTCTCATAATCGACGTCGATGCGCAGCTGCGGGATGCGCACCTGCTTCTCGACCTGGAGATCGACGAGACCTTCCACGCCTGAGAGGCGCTCGCGCAAGCCTTCCGCCAACGTGCGCAGCGTGTCGATGTCCTCGCCGTAGATCTTGAGCGCGATCTCGGCGCGCACTCCCGAGAGCATGTGGTCGAGGCGGTGCGAGATCGGCTGTCCGACGTTGAGCGTCGCCGGCAGGACGGCCAGACGGGCGCGGATGTCGCCCATGACCTCCTCCTTCGAGCGCTCCGACCGCTTCAGGTCGACGTCGATCTCGGACGAGTGCACGCCCTCGGCGTGCTCGTCGAGCTCGGCGCGGCCCGTGCGACGCCCGACCGAGATCACCTCAGGCACGTCCTTGATCAGGCCTTCGGCCACCAACCCGAGCCGGTGGCTCTCGGCCAGAGCGATGCCGGGATTGTAGGCGAGGCTGATCGTGAGCGTGCCTTCGTTGAACGGCGGCAGGAAGGCGCGGGGCAGCAGCGTCGCCCCGTAGGCCGCCAGGCCGACGCCCAGCAGGATGGTGGTGAACAAGATCCCCCGGTGCCCGAAGGCCCAGCGCAGCAGGGCCGCGTTGCCGCGCTTGAGGTGTCGGACCACGAAGCTGTCGTGCTCGTGTCCCTTCACTCGCCCGGAGAGCAGGTAGTAGGCCAGCACCGGCGTCACGGTGATCGAGGTGACGAGCGAGGCCAGGATCGACACGATGTAGGCCACGCCCAGCGGGGCGAAGAGGCGTCCCTCGATGCCGGACAGGGCGAAGAGCGGGATGAACACCAGGATGATGATCATCGTCGCGTAGACGATGCCGGACCGCACCTCCTGGCTTGCCGCCGCGATCACCTCCAGCACCGGCCTAGGGTCGGAGAGTTCCCGGTTCTCCTTGAGCCGGCGCAGGATGTTCTCGACGTCGACCACCGCGTCGTCGACGAGCTCGCCGATGGCGATGGCCAACCCGCCCAGCGTCATGGTGTTGATGGTGAGCCCGAAGGCGTTGAAGACCAGCACCGTCACCAGGATCGAGATCGGGATCGCCGTCAGCGAGATCACGGTCGCCCGCACGTTCATCAGGAACAGGATCAGGATGATGGCGACCACGGCGGCTGCCTCCAGCAGCACCCGCTTCACGTTATCGACTGAGGTCTCGATGAAGGTGGCCTGCCGGAACTGCAGGTTCGTGGCCGACACGCCCTGCGGCAGCGTTTTCTGGATCTCGGCCAGCGCGGCCTCGATCTTGGTCGTCACGTCGACCGTGTCGGCGCCCGGCTGCTTCTGGATCGACACGATCACGGCGGGCTTGCCCTGGAAGCCGGCGTCGCCGCGCTTCACGCGCGGGGCGAAGTCGACCTGCGCGACCTGGTGCAGGAAGACCGGCTGGCCCTGCTTGTGCACCACCACGGTGTTGCGCAGGTCCTCCAGCCGTTTTGTGACACCCACGTTGCGGATGAGGTACTCGCGCCCGTGCTGGTCGACGAAGCCGCCGCCGGTGTTGGTGCCGAAGCGGGTGACGGCGGCCTCGATCTGCTCGTGCGTGACGTCGAGCGCCTGCAGGGCCGCGATGTTCGGCACGATGCGGTACTGCCGGACCTCGCCGCCAATGGGGATGACCTGGGCGACGCCCGCGATGGTGAGGAGCTGCGGCCGGATGATGAAGTCGGCGATCTCGCGCACCTCCATCGGGGAGACCGTGTCGCTGGTGACCGCGACCAGCATGATCTCGCCCATGATCGAGGTCACGGGGCCCATCTGCGGGGTGACGCCGGTTGGGAGCTGCTCGCCCACGAGCGCCAGGCGCTCGGCGACGAGCTGGCGCGAGCGGTAGATGTCCGTGCTCCAGTCGAACTCGACATAGACGATGGAGAGGCCGACACCGGAGACGGAGCGGACGCGCGTGACGCCCGGCATCCCGTTCATTGCGGTCTCCAGTGGGTAGGTGACGAGCTGCTCCACCTCTTGCGGGGCGAGGCCCTCCGCCTCGGTCATCAGGGTGACGGTGGGGCGGTTGAGGTCCGGGAACACGTCCACCGGCACCCGCGGCAGGATCCACGAGCCGTAGGCGACGAGGACGAGCGCCGCCGCGATGACGAAGAGGCGGTTCTTCAGGCTGTTGCTGACGAGGAAATTGAACATCGCCGCCTCACCGGATCTGGTTGATGAGCTCGGAGCCGCGGATCACGATCCGCTCGCCCTCGGCGACGCCGGCCCGGATGACGAGCCGGGTGGCGTCGAAGGGCTCGGTCCGCACGGGCCGTGCCTCGAATCGCTCGTGATCCGTGTGGCGCCAGACGACAGCCTCGCCGTTGGCGCCGCGCACGACTGCGTCACGCGGCATGATGATGTCCCTGACGGAGGCTCCGTTCTGCGCGAAGACCGTGACCGGCGAGCCGACCGACAGGTTGCCCGGCGGGTTCTCGATGGCGAACTGCACGACCGTGGCCTGCTGCTGGAGCGCCTTGCTGAAACCCTGGAAGGCGAGCTTCAGCGGCGTGCCGTCGACGGCGGTGGCGCTGGCGCCGGTGACCTTGGCGGGATCGATCTCGCCGTAGACGAGCGCCTCGACCCAGAGCCCCTTCGGGTCGAGGATCTGGAAGACGATGTCCTGGGAGGCGACCACCTGGCCGGGGACCACACGTGCGGCGGCGATGGTGCCGTCGATGGGGGCGCGCAGGACCTCGGACTCGATCCGCGTCTGGCGCACGATCTCGCGGCGGCGGCGCAGCCCCTCCAGCTCGATCTCGGCGTCGGTGACCTGGCTCGGCGGCGCGACGCCGCGATCCGAGAGCTGGCGCACGCGCTTGAGCTTGGTCTCGGCGACCGCGATCTCCTGCTCGATCTCGCCCACGCGCTCGGACAGCGTGGTGCGGTCGGCCTGGGGCACCGCCTGCTCGACCAGGGCGAGCACGTCACCCTTCCTGACCGCCTGCCCGATGCGGGGGAGCCCCTTCTCGGGAGCGATGATGCGCCCGCCGTTGATGCTCTGCACGAGGCCGGAGCGGTTCGGATCGGCGATGACGCGCCCGATCAGGCTCACGGCCTTCTGCGCCTCCTCCGGCTTCGTCATGGTGGTGCGCAGGTTGAGCAGGCGCTGGCTCGGCTTGGGCACGAACACCGTGCCGTCCGGCAGGCGGCGTGGGGTGTCGCCGGCGGGGAGAGCGGCCTTGGCCGCATCGGCCCCATGGTCATGTCCCTCATGGGCGAAGGCATAGGCCGTCGAGACGACGAGCACGACGAGCGCCATGCCCGCGACGGGCACCAGCCTCCTGCGGCTCCGGGCCACAAGGCCGAGCAGGAAGCCGAGCGCGAGCGCGACGCCGGCGATCACGTAGGGGGTGGCCACCTCGATGCTGCCGAGCCGCACGGTCGGGGTGTTCTGCAGGACCTGGAGCGGGGTGCCCCGCGCCGGGGCCGGAGCCGTGGCGACTGCCTTGGCGGGCAGCTGCAGGGTGCCGATCAGCAGGTCGTCGCCGCTTGGAGCGGTGACGGCGAAGATGAGCTCCAGCGGGCCTTCGCCCGCGAACTTGGGCGAGGTCACCGTGTAGGTGCCGTCGGGAGCGGCTTCGGCCTGGGCTTCCTCGTCGCCGCCGACGGTCACCGCGATCTTGGCGTCTGTCACGGGCTCGTTGGAGGCGAAGCGGTCGAGATAGATCCCAAGGCGGTCGCCGCGGAGGACGCCGACGAGCTCGTAGGCATCCGACTGGGCGGTGACCCGCGGATTGCCGGTGGTCACCGCGGCGGGCGGCGGGGCGCCGTGGTCGTGCCCCTCATGGGCGACCGCCGCGGCGGCGATGGTGGTCAGAAGGCCCAGGCCGGCCAGAATGGCCTGGATGCGGCGCAGGGCGCCGTTCGAACGGGTAAACATTGGGAGAACCCCGGGTCATGAGCACGTCGTCGGGAGCGACGCGGCGTCAGGCCGGTCGCTCGGTTACGCGATGCTGGGGGTTCGTGGCGGGCGCTTGAGGCCGTCGAGGCTCATGCCCGAGCCGTTCTGGGACGTGGGCAGGAGCGCGACCGCGATGCCCATCGGTGCGGACATGGCATCTGAGCCGATGGCCGTCATTGCGATGGCGCAGACGCTCGCACAGCAGGGCGAAGGCTTCGCGTCGGAGGCAGGATCCCCGGCGTCGACCGTGTCCAAGGCCGTGTCGGCGTGCTGATGGGCGGCACCGTCCGCATGGTTATGCGCGCCCGGGTGGGCATGCGCGGAGGAGTGGTCGTGAACAGAGGCCTGGTGCGTGTGCCCCGCCGGGGCAGCCGGTGCGCATTCCGTCGAGCCTGGGCCATGCTGGTGCATGCCCGCCATGGCGCCGCCGTGGAGCACGAACGACGCCATGGCCACGAGCATCAGGCTCGCGACGAGACGACGGAAGTGGGTCCACAGGGTGTTCAACGATTCGCTCCTGACATCAGGTAATGATCTGATGGGCAGCCGGTTTCCAAACCGTTACCTCTAGGGTCTTTGTGGCCACTGTGGGCCGCGGGGCCTGTTATGGCGGATTCGTTCGCCATGGCAAACCGGGCCTTCATCGCACCACCACCGTTCCAACCATTCCGGCCTCGCGGTGGCCAGGGATCAGGCAGGCATACTCGAACGTCCTGGCCTGGGTGAACTGCCAGCGCAGCACGCCGGAGGTCTTCGGGTTCAGGCGCTTGGCGTTCGGATCCTCGTGCGCCATGTCGGGGTGGGCGGCCATGGCCTCCGCATGCTGGCGGTTGGCCTCGACGGTGCCGATGACGAGCTCGTGGTCGAGTTCGCCGCCGTTGCGCAGGACGAACTGGACCTGCTCACCCTTGGCGACCTCGATCCGCTCCGGCGCAAAGGCCATGCCGCTGTTGGTCTCCTTCATGACGACCTGGATGACGCGGCCGCCCTTGGCGGGATCGCCGGGACGTCTGTAGGCCGCTTCGACGGCGTGGTCATGGCCGGCATGGCCCGGGTCGGCCCAGGCCACCGAAGTCGGCACAAGGGCCAGTGCCGTGGCCGCCAGTATCCTTGGAAGAACACGAATGACCGGTCTCCTTCAGTGGTGGGCGTGCACGAGGGCGTGCCCCCGCCCGCGGGCGATGAGCCAGCGGTTGAGCGGGAAGGCGAACGCACCGGCGATCACGAGGGCGACCGCAAGGCTGCCCCAGAAGAGCGGGCTCGACAGCGGCGCGTCCATGGCCCCCGGGATCACCAGCATGATGGCATTGTCGACGATCTCCATGAGGGTGATCGAGGCGGTGTCCGAGGCAAAGGCCAATCCGACCGCGGTGCCGAATGCCATCCCGCTGCGCAGCAGGGGCAGCATCGTGAGCGCGTAGCCGAACAGGAAGGCAAGCGTGACCGCCAGCGCGATGGTCGCGCCGGCGCCCCAGCCCAGGGCGGTGCCGATCACCATGCCGAGCACCTCACCGATGGCACAGCCCGTAAGGCAGTGGACGGTGGCGCTGAAGGCCACGCGGTTTAGGCTCGGGGCAGCGGCCTGTGAGCCGTGGTGACCCTGGTGATCGTGATGGGCATGGTGGTGATGAGCGTGGGTCTGCATGACGATCTCCTTAGCCGAGAGGTTGCAGGACAGGCTCGGCGTCAAAGCCGGCCTCGCGCAGGGTTCGCAGGAGTGCGGACTCGTAATGCCGTGAGACGACCCGAACGGTCCGCGCCATCAGGTCGGCCTCGACACGGGCAAACCCGTCTAAGGCGTGCAGGGCGCTGGTCAGGGCGGCGACGCAGCGGTCGCACATCATCTTTGGGATGTGGAAGAGGTTGTATGCCTGGAGGCGGTGCATGGTCCGGGTCCTTGATTGTGGCAGCCAGCGGGATCTGGCGAGGCCAGGATCCCGCCTGCGCTTATCCGAGCGCCGGAATAGACGGGGTGTAGCCGGCACCGGTGATCAGAGCCTCGACCTTGGCGACGTCTTGCGTGCCTTGGATTGAGACGAGCTTGGTGGCCGGATCCGCCTGCACGCGGGTATCTGGCAGCCCAGCCTCGATGGCCTTGGTGATCGTGCTGGCGCAGTGCCCGCAGGTCATGTCCTCGACCTTGAGGATCACGGCCGTGGGATCCCGCTCCGTGGTGGTGCTCGACTGAGCTTGGTGGGTGCTGCATCCGCACATGGTCTGAACTCCGGTTGGCGTTGACAATGTGCAGACGGTGCACCTTCCCATCATGGGAAGGTCAAGCGCCTTCTCGCAGATCATCCTCGAACCGTATGGACATTGGAATTGCCCGGGTGAAGTAGCGATCCATGCGCCTTGTCCGCGTCGCCCCTCAGATGATGGCGTCGGACTCGACAATGTGTTCCCCGCGCGGGGCGGTGACCGCCGCCTCCAGCAGAACCCTAGCTATGTGCTCGTGCGGCACGATGCGATAGCGGCGGGGTAGAAGCGGTTCGGCCAGTCGCAAGACCCGCATGGCCGCGAACTCCGCGGGCCGGAACTCGTCCCGGTCGCCACCGATCAGGGCAGGACGCACGATGGTCAAGGATGGGAACTCCACAGCCCGAAGCGCCTCCTCCACCTCGCCTTTGACCCGGTTGTAGAAGAAGCGTGATCCGGGATCGGCTCCTGTTGCTGAGTTCAGGGCAAAAGCTTGCGCACCGTGCTGCCGGGCGAGCCGCGCGACGGCGAGTGGGTAGTCGTAGTCAACCCGGCGGAAGGCCTCCTGCGAGCCTGCCTTGCGGATCGTGGTTCCCTAGGTGCAGATCACGCTGTCTACGGCCCACCACGGCGCATCGGCCGGCAGGTGCTCGAAATCAACCAGTGGGTTTTCGAGTTTCGGATGGGGCGGCAGTTCGCGCCGGGTCGGGGCGACGATCCGGTCCACGCGGGTATCACTCTGCGCCTGCCGCAGGACTGCCCCGCCGACCAGGCCTGTCGCTCCGACGAGCATCACTGTCGTCATTCTGGTTGCCCTGCCTCCGTGACCCTTGCGAATTGTATTTCAATCCCCATATCAGGTTTACCCCAGCGGACATCGTATGTGGACTTCGAAGCGACGGGCGTCACCGCCAGCTTCGATGAGATCGTGCACGGACGGATGTACTCCGGTTCGGTCTGTTCCTGCGCTTGCCTGACAATGCGAGCGCCCGTCTGGTAGCCGATCAGCCCAGGCCCGTAGTGCGCGAGGCAGAGATGCGAAGGCATCCTGTCCGTTCGCCCCGGAGCCTGGGCTTTTTCATTTCGGCAATGCCTTTCACTGACGGTGTGCCGCAGATCCGGATGATTGCGAATGGCCGCTCCTGGCACTTCTGAGACGTAAGCGCTTGGTCCGCTTCAGCCCTCAAGAGCCGACGCTTGGTGAGCTCTCGGAATGTGAAATTTTGACCCTCAGCGGACACTGCCGGTGCCAAGGTTTGCCGGCGATTTCCGCCGGGCCTGACGGAGCGCATCATGGACCGGAGCGACCACTCCTCCGCTTTCGTTTCGGCAATCGAGGACATGATAGCGGACGTTTGCGATTTCTCCCGCCAGCTCCAACGATAGGTCCTTGCGCGTGCTCGGCAGAGGAAAATCCGACTATGGATCCTTGTACGGTTCAAGCAGCCAGTCCCGAAGCGCCTCGATGACAGCGGCAGGGTTCTCGAGCGGGGTCATGTGCCCACTCCTGGGAATGACGACCAGCTTCGCCTGTGGAACCAGACGGGCCATCTCGTAGTGGTCTGCCAGGGGCGTCACCCGATCGTTCTCGCCGCACAGGATCATGACGGGGCATGTCAGGGACCGAAGGACATTGGTGCCGTCCTTTCGTTCGATGCCGTTCTGCCTGACGAAGGTCTCCGCGCCGAGTCGCTCCGTCATGGCCCTAATCCTCGCAACGATCCGCTCATCCGCGACATGGGAAGGATCGAGGTAGGTGGTCAGGAGGCGATCGCCGAAACCGTGGAACCTGCCGGGCGCAAGAGCCGCCTTATTGAGTGCATGCCGACCAGCCAGTCGCTCCGATGTATCGGAGCGAAAGGACGTATCGAGGAGGGCGAGATGCGTGATCCGGTCATGGGCAAGGCGGGCGATCTCCTGAGCCACATATCCCCCCAGGGAGAACCCGGCGAGCGCAAAGCGCGCCGGTGCGTCGGCCAGTACGCTCTGGGCTAGTTCCCTTAGGGTCCCGCCCTTGGTGATGTCGGCAATATGGCACGTCGCGATCCCGGAAAGCCCGCTAACCTGATCGCGCCAGAGCTCAGCATCGTTGAGTAGGCCAGGGATCAGGATTAACGCGGCTCGTTCAGCACCAGCCGAGCGGCTCTCCGTCCGGCCCTCCGCCCTCAGTTCCATCCTATGCTCTCCTTGCTACCGGACCGCGCGCATTCCTTACACCTCACAAACCACAGAATTTCCGCTCAGGCGAGCAAAGCCATGAAGCCTGACCCTGCGCTTGGGCTTGTCTGCTGAGAGGCTAAACAGGAAGGCGATAAGGTTGTACTATCTGCCCGGCGGTGGATCCCATAGAAGCCTGAGAATTTAGACGCGGGCGAACTGCTTATGGCACGCTTGAGCACCTAGCAGCCCAAATCGGAGTGGCTAGTGCCGCAGGTCTGCGAGGAAACGTTGCGCGCGGGGATGCTTGGGGCTGGCGAAGAACGCGTCTGGCTTCGCGTCTTCCAGAAGAACACCTTTGTCGAGAAACCAGACACGGTCCGCCACCTCACGGGCAAACCCCATCTCGTGAGTGACGCACATCATGGTGATGCCCGTGTGTGCGAGGCCCTTGATGACGGCCAGCACTTCCCCAACCATTTCCGGGTCTAGCGCCGAGGTTGGCTCGTCGAACAGGATGATCGGCGGATCCATGGCGAGCGACCGTGCAATGGCGACCCGTTGGCTCTGCCCGCCGGACAACTGGCTAGGATAGGATCCGGCCTTGTCTTCCAAGCCCACGCGGGCAAGCAACGTCCGCGCCTTTTCTTCGGCCTCGACTCGGCTCATGCCGCGGAGCTTACGCGGAGCCAGGGTGATGTTGTCCATCACGCTCATGTGCGGGAAGAGGTTAAACTGCTGGAAGACGAAGCCAATGTCCCTTCGCAGACGGTTGACGTTAACCGTCTTGGCATGGGTCTCCTGTCCGTTGACCGTAATCTTTCCGCTGTTGATTGGCTCTAGGCGGTTGATGGTGCGGATGAGCGTGGTCTTGCCCGACCCGGAGGGGCCGCATAGGACGACCACCTCACCCTTGCTTACCTCGGCGGTGATATCGTTGAGGACCTGAATATCTGGCCCGTACCATTTATTGACTTTGTCGAAGCGGATCATGGCATCGGTTCCGTGGCCAGAATATTTGTCTGGGGTTGCGCCCCGCGTCCCCCGGTCGTGCCTTGGCGGCTGCGTGCGATACGCTGTTCAAGCCAGCGTGCCGATTGCGTGAGCGTGAAGCAGATAATGAAATAGGTTACGGCGAGGATGGTGAAGACTTCCACAGGCTGGACAAGGAGCTGACTGTTCAGCTGGGCGGCCGCATAGGTAAACTCGTTGACCGAGATCACATAACCGAGCGAGGTCTCCTTAATTAGCGAGACGAACTGGCCGATGAGCGCCGGTAGCGAGTTGTAGAGCGCCTGTGGCAGAATTACGAGCGTGAGAGTCCGGAAGTAGCCGAAGCCCAGCGAGCGAGCCGCTTCCTCCTGTCCCTTAGGCAGTGCCTGGATGCCTGCGCGGATGACCTCGGCCAGATAGGCGCTCTCGTAGAGCACCAGCGCTCCGACCAGGGTCCAGAAGCCACTGAGCGGCCGTCCGATGAGGACCGGCAGCGCGAAGTAGCTCCAGAAAAGGACCATCAGGAAGGGAGTGCCCCGTACCACGTGAACGATGGAGGCTGCTGGCAGGCTTACCCAGCGAAATGGGCTGATGCGAGCAACGGCAAGAAGTACCGCCACAGGAAATGCTAGCGCCAGTCCGGCGACCGCGAGCAGAAGCGTCGCGACGATGCCCCCCAAAGGGCCGTTCGGATACTGGCCAATGAAAAGCAACACCCAGTTGTTCTGAATGATCTCCAGCATGGTTATCGGACCCGCATGCTGAGGCGGCGTTCAGCCAAGTTGCCGACGGCCATGATGATGAAGGAGAGAAGGAGGTAGAGGCCCGTAGCGACCAGGAATATCTCGAAGGTACGGAAGGTGTCGCTATCGATCTGGCGCGTCTGGTAGGTCAGTTCATGGACGCCAATCGCGATTGCGATTGAAGTGTTCTTAAAGAGCAGCAGTGAGTGATTGACCAATGGCGGTATCGACAGTCGGAGGGCCTGCGGTACCACGATGTACGACATTGTCTGAATGTAGTTGAAGCCGAACGAGCGCCCGGCCTCATACTGCGTCACCGGCACTGCACGGAGGCCGCTCCGGAGCGCCTCGGAGATGTAGGCGGCGTGACAGAGCGCGATGGCAATCATAGCGAGGATGAACTCGCTGTTGTTGCGGTTTAACCATTCACGCCAAGCTTCCGGAAGGATCTCCGGCATGGCGAAGTACCAGAACAGGATCTGCACCAGCAGCGGGATGTTCTGGTGGATCTCGACGAAGATGGAAACGAACCAGACGGCGGGCCGGAAACCCGTCGCTCTTAATACTGCCAAGGTTGTGCCCAGTACGAACGCAAGCACCCATGCGCCCGCAGCCAGCAGCAGCGTGACGCGAATGCCCGCCAAGAGCCAGTCGATGTACTGGTCTGTAAGGACGGCCGAGAAATCAAACACATAGCCCATGGCAATCCTCTAGATGCAGTCAGTCCCCAGTCACAGGACTAGGTACTGAAGCTCATGGTACCTGTATCAAGACGCTGGGCGCAGGACCGGATCGCTGACAGGCTTGTCGAACTTGAACGGCTTCTTCATCTTATAGACGGTCGTTTCGCCGAGCCATTTGTCGAAGATCTTCTGGCCTTCACCGCTCTCCTCGAGGCGCTTCAGCGTAGCGTTTACCTGCTCCAGAAGGGCTGGCTCGTTCTTGCGAATGCCGAGGCCCCAGAACTCTTCCGCCACTGGCTGGTCAATGAACTTGAACTTCTCGCCGGTCTGCGCGACGAATTTCTCCGCGTTGATCTCGGACAAGATCATTGCGTCGACCTTCGATTGAGCAAGCGCCATGAATGCCGACGGCGGATCTTGGAAGGTCAGCAGCGTCGCCTGGGGGAGAGCCTCGCGCACATAACGTTCGGAGCTTGATCCCTTAGGTGCGCTGATTTTGCTTTTTGCGAGATCGTCGATCTTGGAAAAGTTGGAGTCGGCCTTCACGAGAAGCTTCTGGAGGCTGACGAAGTACGCTGTGGTATAGGCGATCTGCTGGGCGCGCTCGGGCGTGTACCCGAGGTTTCCGGCAAGGACATCTACGCGTGCCTGAACGAGTTCAGGAATGCGCGCCTCAACCGACATCGGCTTCATCTGCAGCTTCACGCCTATGTCATCGGCAATCGCCTTGCAAAGGTCGATGTCGTAGCCGACGATCTCGCGGGTGCTGGGATTGGCAAAACTGAACGGCTCGGCCGTTCCCAGCGTTCCGCAGATCAGCGTGCCGCGGGACTTGATGTCAGCCAGCTGGTCGGCGGTGCCGGTGCCGACGGATAGCACCGTGGCCACCAGGGCAATTGTGAAGCACTTGAGTTTCATAGTTGCGTTTCCCTCACGTTGTTATTTCGGCATATACAGGCTGAAAGCCCTCAGTAGTCAGGCCTGTGCGTAGGCTCCAACATAAGTTCCTTCGGCGATCTGCCGAAGCATTTCTTCTTCCTTGCGCTCTTGGGCTCGGACCGCCTGGAGGAGTTCGCTGGCTACCGTCACTGGGAACGCGACCACCCCGTCAGCATCACCCACTACGATGTCGCCTGGGTTAATGACCATTCCGCCAATGCAGACCGACTCTCCGATCGCGCCCGGACCGTGCTTGTATGGCCCCCGGTGGATGGCAGCGCGTGCAAAGACAGGAAAATCGTCACAACCTATGGTGCCGCTGTCACGGATTGCGCCATCAATCACGAAACCAGCGAGCTTCCGGCTCTTAGCAATCGCGACCATGATTTCACCGATGAGCGCACGGGACGTCTCGCCGCCGCCGTCCACCACGACAACATCACCCGGTTGAGCCAGGTCCAGTGCCTTGTGGATGAAGAGGTTGTCGCCTGCGGCGACTTTGACGGTGAACGCCCGGCCGACCATCGTGCCGGCAATGCGATGGAACGGATGCAGGCCAACCGCGCCCGGCAGGCGCTCAAGATTGTCACTGATCACCGCCGTCGCCGCTGTGCGGAACTCGGACAGCAACGCATCGGAAAGATCATCGTGGGCTGCAACTGTCGACATCGTTGTCCTTTTGTTTTGGAATTGCGTCGGACCACGGGTCCTAAACGAGAGCCTTGCAGGCCTTGCGGATGGCCCGGCAGCCGGCCTCTATGTCTTCCATCGCCCCGCCGAACGACATCCGGAGATAGGGAGACATGCCGTAGGCGCTTCCGTCGAGGACAGCCACATGGGCGCTCTCGAGCAGATAGAGAGACACATCGAGGTCGGACGTCAGGACCTTGCCGTCGGGCGTGGTTTTCCCGATCAGGCCGGCGACGGACGGATAGAAGTAGAACGCCCCCTCCGGCTTGCGGATGTCCATGCCGGGAGTGCCGTCCAGCAGCACGAACATGCGGTCGCGGCGCTTCCGGAATGTCTCGGTAGCCTCTGCCACACAGGCTTGGTCCCCGGAAAGGGCAGCGGCAGCAGCCGCCTGACTCACGGAACTCGCACACGACGTGCTCTGGCCGATCAGCTTGTTCATGGCGGCGATCAGAGCGGCCGGACCGGCCGCGTAGCCGATGCGCCAGCCCGTCATCGCATAAGCCTTGCTAACGCCGTTTACGATCAGGAGACGGTCCTTCAGGTCCGGCGCCACCTCGCCCAGGCTCAGAGCCTTTCCTTCGTAGGTGAGGTGCTCGTAGATCTCGTCAGTCATGACCGACACGTGAGGCGACCCGCGCAGCACCTCCGCCAGCGCCGACAGGTCCTCTCGGGAGTAGACCGTGCCCGTTGGGTTGTTCGGTGAGTTGAGCACCAGCCACTTCGTCCGGGGCGAAATAGCGGCCCTCAAGGTCTCTGGCGTGAGCTTGAAGCCGTTCCCTTCCGGGCAGGGCGCGGTGATGGGCTTGCCGCCGTGGATCGTGGCGATGTCGGGGTAGCTGACCCAGTAAGGTGCCGGGACGATCACCTCGTCGCCCTTGTTCAGGGTCGCCGCGAAGGCCTCATATATGAGCTGCTTGGCGCCGACGCCGACGATCACCTCGTTCAAGGCGTAGTCCAGGGCGTTGTCTCGTCTGAGTTTCTCGATAATCGCCTTGCGGAGAGCGGGCGTACCCATCGGAACGGTATAGTGCGTGTCCCCACCTTCCGCGGCCGAAGTGGCTGCACTGACGATGTGGGCCGGCGTATTCAGGTCGGGTTCGCCGATGGTGAGGTCGATCACAGTCTTGCCTGCGGCCTGCAGTTCCAGGACCTTCTGCTTGGCAACGATGCTTGCCGAAGGTTTCAACGCGATAACGCGTTCCGCAAGCCCGATCGTCATCTCACGCCTCCCGCTCAGGTGGATCTTGACGAACTTCAGGCTAATGTTGACCGGTTATTGAAAAAAGAGATATTAAATCATGCCAATCCATCACTTTTTGGCATGACAATGCTCTCGCTCCGGCAAATTGAAGCACTCGTCTGGATCGCCCAGCTCGGAACGTTCGAACGTGCTGCTGCCAGACTCAACACGACGCAGTCAGCAATTTCGAAGCGCATGAACGAGCTAGAGGCTACCGTCGGCTTCGCGCTTTTCGATCGGTCCCAGCGCGGTTCAAAGCTGACGCAACGTGGCGAGGAAGTGCTCGAGATCGCGCGCAAGATGCTCGAGCTTCGGGATGAGGTCGCAGCGATCAAGTCTGGTAGTCGCGCGAGGATCCAGCGCCGGGTGCGGATCGGCGTCACCGAGCTGACCGCTATCACTTGGCTTCCTCAGCTGATCTTCGCAATTCAAGAAAGGTACCCGGGCATCACAATCGATCTTGAAGTCTCAAGCAGTCGTACGCTGTACGAGAGCCTTCAGAGCGGCCAGCTCGATATCATCGTCTGTCCCGATGTATTCAACGAAACTAACGTGAAAACAGTCCACTTGGCGAAGGTCGACTTCGGCTGGATGGAAAAGCCGGGCTTTACAGGACAAGGCCGGGTTCTTCCCGTGCAGGAGCTAGTATCTTATCCGCTGCTGCTGCAGGGAGGCCGTTCCGGAGCGGGATCTCACCTGGCCAAGTGGCTCCTGTCCGAGCGGCTCGTATTCGAACGCGTTTTGATCACCGACAGCTTGATGGCGGTTGTTGGCATGACGGTATCGGGACTCGGCATCAGCCACTTGCCACGGCTCTGCTTTAAGCACCTGATCGACGATGGAAGGCTGAGGATCATCGAGACGAAGCCACTACTGCCTGAGATCCCGTACCTAGCCATTTTTCGGCAAGATCATCCCTCGCAGTTCATCGGGGCACTCGCGGAGCTAATGCGGGAGCTTTGCGATTTCTCGGAGGGCCTCGCGAAACCATGACTATCGCCTGTTGACGCTGCGCCAAAGTCAGTACTCCGCACAGCCGATCGGGATGTGGGCCAACGCCCGGGTGAGAAGATGCCGGGTAGAGCGCAGGGCCTCGAGCAGCTTGCTGGCGATATCACCGTCATCATGCGCCGGGACCGTCTCGAATGACCATGCTGCATGTGATCGGACCTCCGGGGCGGGTCGGCACGTCAGCCGGAATGCCGTGGATTGATGCCGGTTCGGCCGCGGACGTATCCGAACGAGAGTGCCGATGCCAAACGCGCGATCCGCTGCTCCAGGATCTCCTGCTCGACGAGGAGGGCCCTGATCGCCAGTTTCGGGTCACCTCCGCAAGCCCCGATCACGGCTAGGACTTGAGCGTTCATCTCGTCCAGGTCGGATACGGTCTGTGTCTGGTCAGTCATCGTCACCTCCATCATGGAGAGCGAGGTTACTGATTCTGGGGCTGGGACACTACCGAAATGTTCTTGCTTTGTTCAGTGTTTGTGGAATGTGGGGACAGCCCGAATGTTTGTAGAACCAGGTTCAGGTATCTGGCGTTCATGCGTGCCTGAGTGGATTGGAATTCGCCAACTGCTGAAGGTCTGGAAATGGCACATCTGAGACATTGCGGTTTTGTCAGCTTTGAAGGGTAAAGCAGACATCTTCAGCAGAAAATTTCCGGCACAGGTTTGCTGATCCTGTGCTTCCTACACAGCATCCAATGAGCAGGAAAACGGATCGACAGGCTAATCAAGCCGAGCAGTGGCGTAGATTGAGCATTGAGAAGCTACAAACCGAAAGAGGAAAGATCTCCCTCAAATCCAATACGGCATTCGCGGCTTCATGTGGCTCGGGAACTTCGCGCTCATGAGCGGCTCCGCCGATGTGAAAAGCAGTCTTCGACGGAATGCCGGAGGCGTCTCCACGATCTCGATGTCCCGTGCCGTCGGCTCCGTGGACCAGAAGTCGGGAATGCCGTTACCCATGAATGGCTCCTCCTGTGTCCAGCAAGGCACCCTGAGGCTCCAGCGCTGAGCCAAATGCTCCCCGATGGCACCGATCCACGCGTCGTTCCAGTCAAGGTCTAGCGGCACGGGCGCCGGATCGAGCATCGCCTGCTGGGTGTGCCTGTCCTGCTCCAAGTAGAAGGCCTCCTGGAACTGGTACATGGCGTGGTGGAACCAGTCTGGATTCCCGCGAATAAGTTCAGCCACATCGGCAAGCGACTTCGGCTTGTACTTCAATGGCGGTCCCAAGCCGAAGCGATCGAGGCCCTGCTCGAACGTGGACAGTCTCCACTCGACAACCTTCCGCAAGTCACTGTCCTCATCCGTCCTCCTCTGGATGTACGGCATGACAAGCTTTCTGAGGCCCTTACCCGTCCTGATGCCAGCATCGGCTGCGATCCGGAAGGCTCCCTCCAGGTCCTCGACAGTGGTGTCGGGCATTGGACGCATAGTGGCGAGGAACACCATTGCGAGTAGGAGATGGGGCGGAGCCGCCAGTACCCGAAGCCCGGGCCTTTCCCACGAGGGATACATCCCGGTGGGGAAGTCGCCAGACTGCGGGGTGCCATCCCGGCACAGTCTGGGCAGGAGGCGCTCGACCCAGCCATCGGGAAGCCATACGACCTGTCCTGCCCGTTCGCAGGCCTGTCGTATGGGACCACTTTTGCCATCGAACGAGATGTCGACCTGTTCGATGGGGTTGCCGTCATCGTTCCATCCATAGTGCAGGAGGAAGACGTGGCCGGAGCAGACCATGATCTCGCCCAGCATTCTCCGGTCGCGGAGTTCCTCGCCCGCGAGGTTCAGGGCCTTAAGGATGAGGTCAGGATTGACGAGCGAGAAGACGGACATCGCGTGACGCCTTGCCAGGGACCGCCCTATCTAATGTGATTTCGACATCATGGTTTCCGAAAACGAGGAGGTTGTTTCCGAGGCAAAGTAACGATCCTCGCGGTTTCCCATCAGCCTATCAGCCTCGTTCCGTCGCGGGATAATGGTTGATAAGGATTTGCGCATACGTTCGCGCCAGATCCAGCCACGTTGCGATCATCAGATCTCCCCAGACATCATCGCGCTCGCTGCCATTGGGCTGACGCTGAGCCAACGTTCGAGAGCTATCGCTTTTCGCCTCCAGTGGGCTCTGAGAGCCTGAGCGGCCAGCGCTTTCCGTATGCCTAGTCCTGGAATGTTGTGCCCACACGGCGGATCGTCGAGAAGCGGCTCTCGGCATAAACCGACGTGTAAGGCACCTGGACATATTCAAAGGTTTTCCGAACAGCCCAGCTCGGCAGCCTGTCCCTGTATCTGGCGAAGTTCGGATGGGGTCCGGCTCCGAAGAGGACCTCGTTCAGGTTCAGTCCGACCCCAACATAGAAGGATCGTTCAATCGGGTAGCCGAGCTCGCGCTCCTTGTCCTCAAAGCCGCGCGCATCGAAGCCGGCGTGCAGTTCGACGTAGCGTAGAGGCGTGTTCTTGAGCGTTTCAAATCCGCTGCCCTTCAGCGCTATGATGTACCGCTGGCGCTCGTATGGGGGCAGAATACCGTTTTCCCCTGTGATGCCCGGTCGCTCAAAGCTCGCAGGCGTGTACATGATCCGCCAGTCCAGCTTCTCCCGCAGCCCCGGGACGGAATTCCGGAAGACTGAGAACAGCGCGCCAACGCCGTTGGCGACGATGTCCTCGCGCGAGAAGCGGTGCCGGCCGGTGAAGCCGTCAACGGTCTCCACCAACCCCATGATGCCGAATGCGACGAGTGCGGCCGTGATCGGAGCGCCCGTGGGATTGGACGCATTCGCCCGGATCCTGTCCGTCAGAAGGTCGGCAATGACGTAGGTCGAGAACGAGTGGCCGATCTTGTCCATGCCGCCGTGCCGGGTGTTCCTGGAAAACCATCCTTCCTCGATGGTCTGGAACCCGGAGGTGTTGCCCCAATCCCAGTCCTTGATACCGACGGTGACGATGGCGGCCCCAACGACAGCGAGTTCCCATCGGACCGCATGCAGATGATCGCCTAGCTGGCTGAGCGAGTAGAACGTCGGAGGGAGAGGCGTTGGCTCAAGGTTTTCCGCCATAGTCGGCGGAGTCGAGGTGGCCGCGACCGCGGGCGCTCTCGCAGGCTGCTCCTGCGCTAAGGGTGTCTCGGGGCGCAAGGCAGCGCCCAGGATTGCAAGACAAGCAACGAAGGCAACCACCCGCATTGGCCGATCCTCTTCCAGCGCCCCCTTGCCGTACCTTTCTATGGCAAGTGGCGGAACTCAACCCCCTTGGCGGAAGCGATCTGCCGCAGGGGACGGATAACTGGCCACAAAGGTAAACGAAGCCTCAAGGCGCAATTGGCTGACGCACTCCCTTGAAACAAGGAACATCTGGAAATGGCACATTCACGAAGTAGACCAAATGTCTGCTGACAAAGGGGGCAACAGACATTCCCGAGGCCTCAGCAATTTCCTCGGGTGACCCAACCCGGACCTTGCGCCGGGTGAAACCCAAAGGGGAGGGGAGCTCTGATCAACGTCCGGGGCTCCGCGATCTTTACGGCAGGGAAGGTTACCTTCGGGTGGCTAAGCATCCGCGCTTCAGTCGAGTAGTCTCATTGATCAAGTATTGCCCCGCCGCCATGAAGCTCGCTCCAGCAGGATCCAGGCTCGTGCCGATGATTGTCACCGGGAAACCATGGCGCGTTCCATGACGGTCTTGGCGACAGACTGGGTGACTGTCATGGCCAGGGTTCCGTAGTGGGAGCCCCACGCGCCCGAGACGCCCGGGGGGCGTGTGCCGAGGAAGATATCGTTTACCTGCTGCGTACTGTAACGCAGCAGTTCAGCCCCCTGAAGAAGGCGGGCTACCGCCTCGGTCATCGGACGGGCGAGGAATTCATCTTTGACCGCCTCACGCACCAAGATCTCGGTGTGCTGGATCATTGCATCGAAGCGTGCGTCCTGGCCCTTCAGAGGCCTCACTTCATCGAACAGAGCGTCGATGGTGCGTGGGTCCTTGATCATCGCGCGGCGCACGTCCATGCACATCATGTTGGCCGTGCCTTCCCAGATGCTGTTGAGCGGGGCTTCACGGTACAGCCGAGCCATCGGGTTTTCCTCGATGAAGCCGTTACCACCATGACATTGCAGCGCCTCGTAAGCGATGGACGGCGCCCGCGAGCAGTTGAAGAATTTGGCGGCAGGTGTTGCCACACGGGCAAGCAGCCGCTCATGCTCGACGGTGTCCAGATCATCGGTGGCACGGGCCACACGCAGCGCCATCAGCGTCGCCGCCTCAACTTCAACGGCCATGTCGGCCAGCACATTGGTCATCATCGGCCGATCCGCGATCGTGGTGCCGAAGGCGTCGCGGGTCGTCGTATGGTTCAAGGCAAGGGTCAACGACTGGCGCATGAGGCCGGCCGAGCCGACAGCAAAGTCAAGCCGGGTCAGGTGCGCGTGCGAGAGGATCTCCCGAATGCCCTTGCCCTCCTCGCCGACGCGGATGGCCAGCGTTCCGGCATACTCCACCTCACTCGAGGCGTTTGACTTGTTGCCCGCCTTATCCTTAAGCCGCTGCACGAAGAACCGGTTGTAGCTGCCGTCGGGCAAGGTTCGGGGCAGGAAGAAGCAGGTCACCCCTCCATCGACCTTGGCCAGCGTGAAGAAACCGTCGGACTGCGGCACCGAGCAGAACCACTTGTGACCGGTCATCTCGTACCAATGAGCCGTCTTGCCGTGATAGTCGGCGGAATGCGAGAAGCGCGCCGTGGTCTGCGTCTCACGCAAATCCGAGCCGCCCTGCTTCTCCGTCATCGCGTAACCGATGACGACCGACGGTTTGTCACCCACTTCCCTGCGGCTGAATTCGTATTCCGTTCCCTTGGCCTTCTCGGCCCAGATGGCGAGCGCAGGTTCGGCCGCGAAGCCTGCATAGGAGGCATAGGCCATGCCTGTTGGGCAGGCCGTCCCCTGCTCGACCTGGTTCCAGACGTAGGACAGCACTGCCCGGGCATAGTGCCCGTTCTTCTGGTTGGTGCGCCAAGCGAGGTTAGAGACTTCGTGCTTCCACGCCAGCGACATCAGCTCGTGCCAGCTCGGGTGGAAGTCGACCCAGTCGATGCGGTTGCCGAAGCGGTCATGCGTCTTAAGTTCGGGCAGATGGCGGTTCGCCAAGCGGGCCAGCTCCTGCACGTGCTCATCGCCCGCGAGTGCCCCAAGTGCCTTGCAGCGATCCGCCGCCCAGGGTGCCTCGCGCTCGATGGCGGCCTTGAGGACTACATCGCCCGTGAAGGCGTTGAACCCAGTGGCAGGCTGAGCCTGGTTGAGAACCTTGTGCGTGCCGTAGCGGTCGGTGGCCGCTTGGGGCGAGAAAGCCATGATCATGGGAGCCTCCAGACAATTTTTATCATTGGATCACATCCATTCGGCCTATCAGACGCGAAGCCCAGCGGCTTCATACTGTTGGAGCAGCAGTCACTTGCTGGGCTGATCGAGCCAACGGGTTCGCGATCGTATCGACAGACGCCATCCTTCCGGTTCGGAAAAGATCCGGGTCGGAGAGGTAGGCCCGCGCAAGCGGCAGCGCATCGACACCCCAGAAGAGCTCGCGACCTATGACGAGAGTGGGCACCCCGAAGACCCCCTGGGCAATGGCTTCGTCCGTGTTGCGACGCAGGGCCGCCTTGGCCGCGGCGCCGTCTCCCTGGCGGTCTGAACGGTCAATCCCGAGATCTTGCCACAGCTCCTCCCAGGCACCGTCCTCATTAGGATCATGCCCCTCGCGCCAAACGTAATCCATGACGCGCCGAACCACTCCTGGCTCGGCGCCGAGGGCGCACAGGACGCGAAGCGCTCGAAGCGGATTGAAGGGGTGAACCGGGGGGAAGCGCAGATCAATCCCGCGCCGCTGAGCCTCGAAGATGCACAGGCGGTAGGTGTGGATGCGCTTCGAGGGGATCTCGGCGGGGCCAAGATGTCCGTAGTGCTTGAGCAGGCCCGCGAACAGGACGGGTTTGTACGTGATCGGGATCGTACGGCCCAACTCCTCAACCTCGCCCAGGGCGAGATAAGCGTACGGTGACACAACGTCGAAGTACCAAGTCGCTTCCATCCCCATCCCCCTGCTTGTTCGCGAACACCTCAGTTTCCGCATCCCGTTTCACTTGATGAGCGCGGCGACCTCCCGAAACCGGGGGTGTTCGCAGGTGGTGAGCCATTCGAAGCTCACCATCTCGGTTGTGACAATCTCAGCGCCGTGCCGCTCCATGCGGCGAACGGCGGTTTCCTTGCTCTCGGTACGCCGGGATCCGAGGGCATCCCGGACTACGAAGACCTGCCTGCCATGCGCCAGGAGCCCGAGCACCGTCTGCAACACGCAGACATGCGCCTCGCAGCCGGCCACGATGATCGCCCGCTCCGCCGGCAACCTGTCCAGGAAGCCCGGCGAGCGTACCGCGTCGAAGGTCATCTTGTGGGCGACAGGACCGGACGGAGTGAGTTCCTGCACCGTGGGGCCTAGCCCAGCCGGGTTCTGCTCCGTGAACAGGACAGGGACATCGAGGATCGCCGCCGCATCGACAAGACGCCGGGCGTTGGCAATGACGGCGGGCCCGTCCTCGATGGCCGGCATGAGCCTGCCCTGGATGTCAATGACAAGAAGGGTGGAGTGCTCGCGATCGAGACAGGGCATTACCGCGTCTCCTGTTTCAGAAGGCTTATGCGCTCATCGATATAGGCTTCCATGCGCTCGGCTGCGGAAGCACCAAACATGCGGATGCGGCCCGTGTGGAGCAGCAGCAGGAGCCCCGTGGCATGAGCGAAAGTGTCGACCATGAGAAGGTCCGCGTCCGTGCGTGGGGAGCCCATCGCCTCGGCGGCGTCGGCGATCGGACGAAGGGCCGCTTCGAGGCCGTCGTTCAGGGACACGTCACGCACACGGCCAAGCCCCTTTGGCTTCATGCCGCCCCGGAAGAGATAGAAGCCGAGGTCGAGGTCGCGCGGGTTCTCGGCATAGAACCGGAAGAACGCCATCGCGGCCGCCCGCAGCCTCGCATCGGGTTCCCGGGCCTTTGCGACGGCATCGTCGACGGCAAGGCCGAGTGCGGCCAGCGACCCGTGTAACACCTCGGCGTAGATCGCCTCCTTGGAGTCGAAATGGAAGTACAGCGCCCCTGGGGTGTAGCCGGCCCGCGTCGCGATGGCGCGCAGGCTCGCCCCCTCCAACCCCTCGGCGGCAAACACCTCACGCGCCGCCTCCAGAATGAGCGCGCGCTTGTGGTCGCTGACCGCCTGCCGTCGCTCCGCCCGCCGAACCGCCATGTCGAACACCTCCGAGTCCGAAACAGTTGACAGAAATTCTAACACTGTTCAAGTTCGAGCGGTTCTAACAATCAAAATTGTCCGGAACAGCCATTGAGGAGGAAGCCATGCTGATGGACGCCGCCGCCTACCGCGAGTCCCTGCGCGCCTACAGCCCGCGCGTATTCGTCAGCGGCCAGAGGGTTGAGAGCGTCGCCGACGAGCCGCTGCTGGCTCCCGGCATCAACGGCGTCGGCGTGACCTACGACTTCGCTCATCGTCCCGAGCACCAAGCCATCATGACGGCGCGGCAGGGCACATCGGGCAAGACCGTCAACCGGATGCTGCACATCAATGAGACTTCGACCGACCTGCTCTACAAGCTCGAAGCGGTCCGGCTGGTGTGCAAGGTCTCGGGCTGCGCCCAGCGCTATCTCACCCACGATGCGCTGAACGGGCTATTCCAAGCGACGAAGCGCACTGACGACAATCACGGCACCGACTATTCGCAGCGTTTCCTGAATTATCTGCATGACGTTCAGGATCGGGACCTGACGCTCGGCGTCGCTATGACGGATGCGAAGGGCGACCGCTCGAAGCGACCGGGACAGCAGTCGAACCCGGACGTCTACGTGCACATCAAGGAGCGCCGATCCGACGGCATTGTCATTCGCGGTACAAAGGCCATCGTCACGGGTGCGCCCTACATGCACGAGTTCCTCGTCATGCCTTGCCGCACGCACACCAAGGAGGACGCGGATTTTGCGGTGTGCTGTGCCGTCCCTGTGGACGCGCCTGGCGTGACTATTGTAGCGAGGCCCGCAGGCCGACCTGGCGAGGCCGCGGCGAAGTTCTCGGCCAAGTACGGCCAGTCCACGGGCGTCGTGATCTTCGATGACGTGTTCGTGCCGCACGACCGCGTATTCCTTGCGGGCGAGTACGAGGAGGGCGGCTTTCTCACCACCTCCTATGCCACCCACCACCGTCACTCCTGCATCGGCGCGCGTGCGGGCTTCGGGGATCTCCTCATCGGCGCCGGTGCACTAATGATCGAGGCGAATGGGCTTGATCCGGACCGCCATGGTCACATCCGAGAGCAGATGGTCGATCTGATCACCATCACCGAGAGCTTCTATGCCTGCGGTGTTGCGTCGTCCGTCTACTGCACGAAGGACCCGGCTGGCTCTGTCATGCCGGACGCAGTGTTCTCCAACATCGGCAAGCTGCTGCTCGCGACCAAGATCTACGACATGCACAAGATCGCGCATTACGTCTCGGGCGGTCTGATCGTAGCCCTGCCGGGACCAGACGAGGATCATAACCCTGAGACCGCCGCCTCGCTGACGGCCGTGCTCGGTGGACGCCCCGATATCCCGATGGAGCAGCGCATGGAGGTGGCCCGCTTCATTGAGGATCTTACGGTCTCACACCAGGGCGGGTGGTACTCTCTCATTTCCCTGCACGGCGGCGGCTCGCCCGAGGCGATGAAGCGGGAGATCTGGCGCAACTACCCGGTCATGGAGAAGGTCGAGCTCGTCGAGAGCCTGCTCGACCGCGGCGTCCTCGACCAGGGCCAGCGCGTCTCCAAGCAACCCGGCCGCTGCTGCGCTACCGGATGTGAGGTGCCGGCCCTCCCGCAGGCAGCCGAGCCGGTCCCGATCGCGCCTGCTGCCGAGTGAACCCGTGGGCCGGACCCGACTGCCGCGCCTGCCATCGCCAACACAAGCATTGAGGGAAGAGGACCACGATCAAAGGTTTATTGGCGCTGGATGCGGTCGAACTGGCGCTTTGTGGCAAAGTGGCAGGCCGGCAGAACGTTACGTGAGTTGTTGCCCAGACTTTGATTTTGCCATTATCGGGGGAGCGATGCGCTGTGGAGGCTAAATGTCTCTTGATGGCACATCTGAGACCTAAGGCCTTGGTCAGGTTAGAGGCATAAAGCGGACATCTGAAAGGGCAGGAGATTTCCCTTGCTCCTCCTTCCCTCAGAGGCCTGCGGTGGTGTCGATCCACTTACCAAGTAGATCAGCAGCTTCGGTCCTGACTTAAAGGGGCTCCTCAGAACACACATAGAGGGCTATTTCGTGAGCCCCCGTATTATTGCGGTCAGCTCAAGGCCTGCTCGCCGGGTTGAGTCGCTGTCGTAATGCTCATCTCCGACACGAGTGCTGTTGTGTTGCAGCACCCCTTGCGTGAGGCCGCGATGCTCCCCACCGGAATAGGTCACTGTGGTCCTAACAGCACGGCGGAATGCATGCGGGCTCAGCCGGACCCCGATTGTCGCTTCTACGGTGTCGGTAATAGCAGCACCGACAGCCGAGTAGGTGAGGGGCTCTCCCGTGACAGCGATCCATAATGGGCCGCACATGACCTCTAATGAGCAGTCCGGAAGCGATCGCGTGGCTTTGGCTTGGGCCATTCCACAGCCAGAAGTGGCAGCCTGTCGGGCCAGCAGAATAGGCCGGAAGGTGGCGAGATATCGCTCCACTAGCGGGTTGAGATACTCCGGCACCTGCCTCTCGTCCACTCGGCCGCCCTTCGTGTCCTCGGACTCGAGGATGATCCACCAGCTACCGTCAAGACGGCTGAAGCTGGTTCCCAGCGTCAATTCGCCAAAGTTCTTGTGGCGGAAGGGACAGACCGCGAGCAGGGCTACCATCAGCCCATTGCGGGCCAGACACGCGCGTTTCCTCGGGCTGAGGTGAGTGGCGCTCTCAGCCTCCTTGAACAGAACTTCCCCCGCCTGTAGGAGCTCATTGGTTGTTACGTACTCGCGACGGCGCTTCGGGCGTGCCTGGGCCCGTAGATCCGCCTCGATCGCACGCAGCCAGACCAAGTCTTTCTCGGGCGCCAAGATCTCGGTCATCCGCCTCAGCTTGAACACGGACTGAGATCTGGTGACGCTACCCCAATGTGGCTCGACTAGCGCGATAAACCGCGCCACGGCCTCTGGAGTAATCTGGGCGCCTCGAAGTGCACTCAAGTCGAGGTGCCCTGCCTGCATCAAGGTCCAGAGGAAATAGCCATAGCGCCGCGCGAGATCGTCCTGGGACACAGGCTTTATATGCGAAGCCCGGCCACCAAGGCGGAGTCGCTGCGTCGGACGGCACGCCTCAGCCCAGGCACGCTGGTCGTCGTCTGGCCAGAAGGAGAGGGGAAGGGAGCGGATCATTTCAGTCACCTCATGCCAGCCGCTGAGAGCGCACGTTCTCGCGAACGAGTGCTGCAAAGATCTGATTAGCCTCAAGCGTCTCGAGCCCGATGTAGTTGTTCATGGATGTCGCTATACTCTTGTGTCCGAGCACCTTCGCAA
This sequence comes from Microvirga sp. jy35, assembly GCF_056148915.1. Classification (NCBI taxonomy): domain Bacteria; kingdom Pseudomonadati; phylum Pseudomonadota; class Alphaproteobacteria; order Hyphomicrobiales; family Methylobacteriaceae; genus Microvirga; species Microvirga sp. jy35. The sequence goes on from NZ_JBWBEW010000030.1 coordinate 45,814, forward strand.
CGAGCGCATAGTTACCGGGGAACTTCTTGAGCAGCATCGCCGCGGCAACGTGACGGAACTGATGTGCCGTGACCCGCAATCCCGTTCGCGTCTCGACCATGTTGCGGATCTGGGCACTCAGCAGGTGAGGGGCCTTGAACCATCCCCTGTTCATTCCCGGAAAGAGCCAGCGCTCGTTCGAACCACACAGCAGTACCGGTCGGTGCACCTCGATGTATTCGGTCACGAGGGCCGTCAGTTCAGCGTCAAACGTGAACTCGAGATCCACATGGTTCTTCACCTCTTGGGCTTCGTACTGCAGCCAGAAAAGCCCTCTCGGTCCGCCGACCCGGAAGAGATGCCGATCGAGTTTGGTTGCAGCGAGATTGCCGATGCGCACTGGCGCCACCGTCAGGATGGCAATTGCGACAGCTATCTGCGCTTTGAGGGCAGCCTTGTAGGGGCTGCTGGCCTTTTCCCGCCGTGCTTCGCGCATCAGGATCTCAGGCAGCGCGCCGACCCGCGCCCAAACACCGGTTGACTTGACCGATCGGATGACACTCCGGTTCTTCTCGGTCAGGCCGCGTGGCTGCTGCTTCTGTGCTGCGGACCGGATCTCCGACAGTTCTCTCAGGGCCTCCGGCTTCAAGCATTGGGTGCCCTTGGCAACAACGAAAAGCCTCCAGGGCAGGTCGACCGTGTAGCGCTTGGGCTTTTCACCGTCTTCGGCCCAATACGCCTCGACTACATCCCGGACCAATGCGGGGTCCATGAGAACAGACAAGGAGGTGAGGGTCTTGATCGGGTATCCGATCGAGACCGCTTTGCCGGCGAAGGCGATGAGCTCCCGCCGCCGGGTCTGGATGGTTCTGGGCGAGCAACGTTTTGCATTACCTGTTCCGAGCCGCTGCGGATGGCGCGTGATGCCATCGAAGTAGGCCTCGACTTCGGCCCGGAGGCTCTCTGGAAAGTCGGTCCAAGCTGGTCCCTTGTAGCGCCGGTCGGACGGCACGATGAGTTGCTGCTGGGGCCAGCCTACAATGGTTTCGACACAGAGGTTCCATGCCCGAGCGATCTGCCGTCGCTCAGAAACACCGTAGGCTTCTGGCGTTTCCTCCTCTCGGTAGCGCATGTGGGCATCGAGGACCGGTTCACCGACCTCGTCAGGCCGGACATCCTGGGCCGAGCAGTACTTGATCAGTGACCCCAACCGCTTCTTCGGGGTCTCATCCACGAGGAGCGCCCAAACTGCCGCCGAGGCTGGAGTAAGCTTCCTGCCCGTCTGCTGAGACGTAGAGTTTGGCTGGAACCACTGCAGGGCCTTGCGCAGGCAGGAGCGGTGATTGGCTGCAGTCTGAGGAGTCCACCCGATTTCGGCCGGGTGGATCCGCTCAACACGAGAGCGAACCCTGCTCCAGGAGGCGGGCAGTTCGTCAGGCCGACGATCCAGGGCTTTTGCGATCCGTCGAACGGAGCACGTCAACTGGCGCCGCCTCAGCAGCGGGAGTGTCGTGTCATTGGTGAGGGCGTTGATCAGATCCTGCAGGGATGGCTCCGGGGCAGGGCTCATTATGATCTCCCAAACATAGCTGGTTATTCCCCAGGAAGTATTGTGATGTACGTTAGTTAACATTGTGAATACGTCAAGTGAATACCATCGCCTGGTACTTCAATGTGCCATACTAATCTTGATATCACAAAGTACATCTAAGTTGATATTTGTTCTTTATTGTTTCCGGTTGTTCCGAAGTGCCGAGAGCGGCATAAACGTGATCGAAAATGCCCGGCATGACGCCGGGCGCTTAATGTTTTAGTACTCACTCGTCGATGTGTGAGTGTTGGCCTTTTCGTAAAGCTCCAGCGCAGCCAACCTGTAGCGGATCGCCTTCTCTCCTATACGGACGAAGGAGGGACCATTCCCTTTCATCCTTGCTTTCGCCAGGAAACTTCGGCTCACCTTGAGGCGTGTGGCAGCTTCCTTTTCGGTCAGCAGCCTCTCAGATTGTTTGTCGTTCATTGCATCTCCTCCATAGCCCACGGCGTACAGCCATAGACAAGAGGTGCCGAACAATAGCTCACGATGCACGCCGCAAATGGCGCATGCGCATTTTGCTGAATTTGCCTGCTAAAAGCGCCTCTCTGCCGCTCTAAGAACCGTATCGTTGCTGGGCTTCTGGTAAGGTCGGCCCGATCGCTCAGCCTCCCTTTGCAGGTGTATTTGTACGTCGTTCCAAAGCGTTTTGTTCGAAACCTCAGCAGACGACGGAATTCCTCCATAAACGGAGATGATTGCGGCTCTGGCATTGGCTAGCTTTGCTCCGCCAGCCTTCTTAGGTTGTCGCTCTCGGTCAGTAGCCTCGTGTTTGGTGCTCCCAACGCTGACTGCATCAGGGTACGAAACCTCAGTGGCTTCATCCAGTATGGGCTGCGCCAAGTAGCGTTCCGTGTCGAGTATTGGGGTTGCCGTGCGAAGTGAGTACAGAAAGGTATTCGGCCAAGAATGGGAGACTTCTGATCTGCATTCGGATGTGGCTCGAGACGACAATGCCCCGTCGCCCGTGTTCTCATAGTTCTTGGTTGGAGCAAGGTGAACTGAGTACAAGGTGTCACCGCTTGTCGCTTTTGCAGTGCCTCGGGCCCAATCGGTAATTTCAAAGTTGCACCATACGTCTGGTGGTATCACGCTGAACGGTGCCGTCGGCTTGTCGACCCGCGCTACGATGTGCCAGCTTTGCTGTGCAAGTTCTGCATTGGTGATATCGAGAGCCGTCGTCCAGATACGATGGACCACATCAAAGAGGCTGAATTCGGCTGAGTTTAGCTCTGTCTCCTCCTCGACATCATACCTAACGATATCCCAGAAATGCACGCTCCAGATGTGCTCACCATCGTAGGTGGCGCTAAAACGCAAGGCACTCATGTCTATTGAAATTTTGAAACTGTCTAAGACAAGGTGTTTCAGGATCTTTGATCGCTTGCAAAAGGCAAACTTTGGCTTCGATCGAACTAGGCGTTGTCTCATGCGTCGCAGAAAGATGGATCTAGTATCGACATCCGTAGCTACTATTGCGAATGGAGCTTGGGGCAGGAAGATCCAAGTTGGGTTCGGTAAGATGATAAGAGGCATATGCTTCCAGGTTGTTCGACGAACGGTCTGACGATCAACTGCGAAATCGATCCATGATTGGTGCATTATGGTATGTAGTCGAAACCAACACGGGGTTCCGAGCTATATTTGAGTGCCAAGGATGCTCAGCCAAGTCGGGCTTAAGTCCGATACAGTAATGTAAGGTGTACTAGCCATCTATAGAGCCCGATCCGAACCTCTCGAACTTCCCAAATCAAATCTTCGGCCTGCTGGCGCAGAGAGTTTGGGAGGCTGCCAGAGCAGATCCAGTAATGCCTGCTCTAGCGGTTGCAGCGCCGAAGCCTGCAAGGATCGAGCGGCGTGTGATACTGGTACAGGTACCCATGAGACGCTCCTAGAAAGCGTTGATAGGATAGGCCGTGTTCGGTGTGACACCACCCGGCGCGGCTGTATCGTTCTTGTTCTGAAATCAGAACCACGTTACGATGATGCGCTCTGACGGTGCTATCGCTTAAAATCGTAACCTGGTTCTGAAAATGCTTCCTGTTCAATGCAAGATGGCGAGGGTTGCCCTAGGCCTAGGTGTCCGAGAGTTGGCTGAAGCCGCTCAGGTTTCGCCAGACACGATCGCTCGTTTAGAGCGGGGCGAGGAGCTCAGGCGTCGTACGGTTGCTGCTGTTCAATCAGCTCTCGAAGCTGCCGGCGTTGAGTTCATTCCCGAGAACGGTGGTGGGGCTGGGGTGCGCCTAAAGAAGGACCTTGCATCGTGAGTGAGTTCGACAACCTGTACCCCCACGCTCGCACCCGAGACGATAGGCCCGGTTGGCCTAAAGGCGTTAAAGGTATCTCAATGGAAGGCGTCGATCAGCTCGGCGTTGATGATGACGGAAATCTCTATTGGGCAGGTAAACGCCTTGAAGTTGCCCGCACAATCACCCTCAACACTTTCCAGCAGGCAATTGCCGTAATCGGAGTTCTGACGGCGGTTGCTGTAGCCCTTGTCGAGTGGCTTCGCTTCTTTGGCTATGGGGTCCGTTAGGCAGGAGCGGTTTTCGCCTGTTTGGTCATTGGGCAGGCTTGAAGCCCTCGCACCGCTATGAGATTGTGAGAAATCGAGAGGTGATAACAGTGAAGAAGATCGGCCGATCATCAGCCAGCGGCAAGTTCATATCTTCAGGTACGGCCAAGCGCAGTTCCGGGAAGTCCGCGGCCAGCAGTAGCCTAACTCAAGCTAGCATTAAGAAAGTTGCAAAGGCGTTGCATTCCGCGAATAAGCAACATGAAACATTTAGGCCTAAGCGTGATGCCAGCAAATGAACGCGAGGTCTTTGAATACCTCACAAGCGATGAGTCAACGCCTTACGAAATTGATCTTTTAGCTTACGCAATCTTCGGAAGTGAACTTCAAGAGTGGATTTCCCACGTATCGACAAAGAACGGCACCCCTCCCACGGACCAAGATATTTGTGAGTGGATCGCAAACCTGACCGAAGGCCGCTACCAGCAAATGCGGAATGAGGCCGCTGGCTTTTTCGACACGGCTGCTCGTGAGTACTTGGCTGACGAAATTGAGGAAGAGAAGCGACGGGTGTTGGAGGCCGAGATCCTCACTGAGGTGAAAGCAGGAGGCAACTTCTGGCGGCAACTTTTGATTGCTCTCGTTACGGCGATCCTAGCGCCGCTGATCATAGGTGGCATGATAGCGGCCGCCATCGTTTATAATGATCGTTTCCCGACGATAGACGCTATTCAGCAGGGCCTTCGCCCACCACCCGCTCACCAAACACCGCCCCTCAATCCATAAGTAATTGGGCCAGGCAACCTCGCGAGCTGATCCCGGCCCATCGTGTGTTTGGGCTATTCGAACATTCAAGCAGGAACGCTATCAGCAGAATGGGTTCGGCCGGTTCCAGGGATCACGGCTCCGTCCCCCTGGGCCTGAGTAACATCCGCCGCCCGGCCCAGCGTATGCGCCACCTCCAGGTCCCGTATACGCGCCACCGCCCGGCCCCGTATAGGCACCTCCTCCAGGTCCCGTGTATCGGCCTCCTCCGGGTCCAGTATAGGCACCGCCCCCGGGCCCAGCATATGCACCACCCCCAGGACCGGTGTAGGCGCCGCCTCCGGGCCCTGTGTAAGCGCCGCCACCAGGTCCCGTGTACAATCCGCCGCCCGGCCCGGTATAACAAGGCCCTCCTGGGCCACTGTAGCCGATGCAACGCGCAAAGGATGGATTAGTAAAAACCAAGAAGCCCACTGAACAGACAAGCACCAACGTAATACGCACCTAAGCCCCCAAATTATTCCAACAGATAGATCTTAACTCCTATTCGAGCTGAACTGAAACAGGGCAATTGGGTTAATCAGACGAGGGAAATCCTCGCAGAGGCTCGGCTCATATGTCAGCAACACAGAAAAGCTAGGCACCCCTGCGAGACGATTCCGGCCAATTCACCATCGGATTAGACAAGCAAAGGAGAGAACTTGTCCTTCACGAGTGATAATCAGGCTAATGATACAACCGAGTCCGCTGCAGGTGTTGGCAGTAGGGGATTTACCAGGTTTCCCCTCGCGTATCTGAAGGATCTCGCAGAACGGCATTGGGCCGATCCGGATACCCTGCGCCAGATCGAAGGCGCACTAGCTCCTAGGTCCACTCCGGCCGCTGTTCGGCTACAGATCAGAATTCAGGACAGGCTCTCTGAGCTCGATAGCCAACCGAACCCCAAGCCTGAAACTGAGATTTTCCAGGAGCACCCTCCTGCAGTTCTGATGAGTTATGAGGGACAAGGGGCGAATGAAGCATCCAGGGCTGTAGAGCAGGTTCACACAGACAAATTTTGGTATATCCAGCATGACGGCCAGAACGAGGGACCTTACGAGCTTGCTCAACTTGTGCAGTTGATCTCTACTCATAAGATTGTGCCAAGTACTCTGGTATGGAGAGCCGGTTGGCTTGAATGGCAGCCAGCAAGGGTGGTACCTGGACTGTTTGTCCCTCCGTCTCAGCATGAGAGCTCCGCTTATACTACTCGTGATAATACACTTGGCTCATCCCCTAGCGGATCGCATCCAGTAGGCACTTCGACACTTCCAACGCATCAGCCAATCCGATCTGCGTCGACAGCCGTTCCTCTGCCTGAAGGAGCATCTTCTATACCGGAAGTCGCAGCGCCTATCGACAGTAACTGGTTCGCTCGCCATTGGCGGGGTGGGCTGAGCCTCGCGCAGTCATTTTGGCTTGTCGGTGTAGGTTTATCTGCTCTAACCAACATCAGTGTTCAGCTTATACCTATGGAAGAAATTGGGTTATTGGCAGCAGCTGTCGCGGCGATAGTTGCCATATCAATTTGGCAGTTGGTTGGGTTGTGGCGCTCCGCCAACAATCACACACGGCGTACGGGAAAGCGGTTTTGGGTCTATGTTGTGAAACTCTACGTGTTTCTTGGAGCTACTCTGAACGCATTCACTCTACTCGCTGTCATCCGATATTTAGATACTGTTTTGCCATGAGCCAGCCGTCTCGCTAGGGGCTCCCGAGAGGACGGAATCCAATCTCGATCCTAATTTAGGATTGCGGGGAGTTCTCCCACTGTTCGCTTCCGAGATGTGGGGGGACAGGGGAGTGGTTGGCCTTCGAGCCCTTGATCCTTCAAGAGTTTGGCTAGCGCTGCCAGCGAGGATCGAACTCTCGACGTCTTCCTTACCAACGGAGTGCTCTATAGATGGGAGGTTGATCGAATTGATGTGGTTACCCCAACGTTGCAGCGCCTCCTTCCTTTCCGGCATGAACTCATGTCGTTGATAGACAGCGGCGACCCCAGAGATGGTGCCACTCTGGTGGTTGAGAATCTTGTCTGCTACGTGCGGTGCCACGCCAAGGCGCGCCATACCCGATACAACTGTGCGGCGCAGATCGTGCAGCGTCCAGCCACTTACACCTGAGATGCTATCGAGCCGTGTTTTGGCCTTGGAGTAGCCCTGAAACAGGGTCGTGCCATTTGCAGAGAATACCAGGTGGCCGGTTTGAGGTGTTTGGGACAAAAGCTCGAGGGCTGGATGAGTCAAGTGAACCGTGTGGGGTTTGCCATTCTTGGCGTGCTCACCCGGAACGGTCCAAAGTCCTTTTTCCAGATCCAGATCCGCCCATGCCATGCGCCCGACCTCATCTCTACGCTGGCCCGTCAGAGCCAGCATCTCCACGATCGAGCCAAAGGGAAACCCAATCTCGCGGGCTGCACGCACGACCTTCGATAACTCGTCATCAGTCAACATCCGATGCCGTGCCTGCTCGCGGGCAGGCGCGGCGACCCCGGCGCAAGGGGAGACATCGAGGATGCCTTGTCCGATGCACCAATTGAAGAACTTACGAACGGCCGCCAGCACCCGATTTGCCATGATGGGTGAGCCTCGCTCGCGGACGCGGTCGAGGAGAGCAATCACGTCCCTCTTGCGCACCTCAGCGACTGTCCAGGAGCCCCAGTAGGGCAGAACCTCCCGGTTCATAATGCGTGTGGTCTCTGTGGCCGTCCGGTTTTGTGATGCGTGCCTGACGATGAACTCCGCCGCAATATCCGCCACCTGTTCAGAAGCGATGCGGCGCTTGGCGATCTGCTTCTCCGCCTGAGGGTCACGCCCGGCCGCCCGCTCGGCCAAGACCCGCTGGGCCTCGACCCGGGCCTGATGAGGCGTGGTCGGGCCATATTCTCCGATTGTGTACTTGCGAGGATTGCGGCGGTCGCCCGCCGGCCGGTACTGAACGAGGAACACCTTGCGCCCTGCTGGGGTGATCTTCAGACCGAAACCTTTGAGGTCTTCATCCCACCAGATCTCGTCGCAACTGGCAGGGGCGGGGAGGGTATCGATGATGCGCTTCGTGAGCTTGCAAGTGGGCATGATGGGTGGGGCTCGTTCTTGGCTACCTGGATGGCAAATAGGTAGCCAGAAATTTGCAAGCGGAGCCATCGTCAGGAATAATCAACCCACAGAAATTCAGAAATACCAATCATTTATGCTCACCGGGCTATCGTCATCAATCGCTGGAATGGTCCCGCTACCTGACTTTTAATCAGAGGGTCCTGGGTTCGAGTCCCAGCGCGCTCACCACTTTAAACCCTTAACCGGCAAGGGTTTCATAGCTTCTTGCTTTTTCCGTTCCACGGCCTTTTCTGCCAGGAAATGCGCCAGGTAAGTGCGGACGAACATCAAGCAATCTGCGGTTGGCTCGACCCACTGTGCGCCGGGACATCCGAACGTCTGAAGTGGCGCCACGAGCCGATCTTTGCCGCGGTGCGCCAAATGGCTGTGGTTGACCCGAAGTAGACCTTCGATCCGGCAAATGGGCATGAATCGGCAGGCTAGCTGCCGCGGAAACGCTCCAGAACTTTATCGCCGCACCTCCCGGTTCTCCGGCATTCGGCAGCAACAACCACTGAGCGATCAGTTAGTGTCTGAACCGGAAATGTGTCGAGCTTCCTGGCGTCTTTCGTGCCGATGGAGGTCGCGTCATCGACCTTTCAGGGATCACCGCCCGTAAAATCCTTCAGAGACCAAGTACGAGCCTGTCGTTTGCGCTGCCCGCACCGGCAGCGCTCCGACCTGGGTTGCGCGCTGGCTATGCCGGCAGGACGACCACCTTCGTCTTGACCGGCGTGCGTGAGTACAGATGCATCATGTCCTGAGTGAGGAGGCCGACGCAGCCGCTCGTGATGCCGTTGCCGATCGATTCGGCGTCTAGGCTGGCGTAGATGGTGTAGAGCGTGTAGGCGCCGTTCTGATAGAGATGGAGCGTGCGGGCGCCGAGCGGATTGTCGAGGCCCCCCGGCATGCCGCGGGCCCATTTGGCCGCCTCGGGCTGGCGCTTGATCATCGCTGCGGGCGGGGTCCAGGTCGCCCATTCGCTCTTGCGCCCGACATAAGCGTCACCGCTCCACCGGAACCCGTCGCGGCCGACATTGGCCCCATAGCGGGTGGCGTTTCCGTCCTCCTCGATGCGGTAGACGTAGTAATTGCCGGGGTCGACGATGATCGTGCCGGGCGCCTCTTTGGTGTCGTAGCGAACGGTCCGGCGATAATATTTCGGGTCGACCTTGCTGACATCGATCGCCGGAATCGGAAACTTTTCATCGGGCACCGGGCCGTAGACCTTCGCCGCCTCGGCAAGGCTCATCCCGTCGGATGTCACGCAACCGGCCAGCCCCAGCGCGCCGACCCCTGCGGCCGAGCCGACCAGAAACGACCGGCGGCTGAGAAGCCCCGCCTGAGGCGCGCGCAGAGCAACATCGTCCATCGCGCCGGCATCGGCGTTCTTAACGTCCATAATCATGATTGGCCGCTTCCCTTGCTTCCGTTGCCCGACGAGACCATGCTCCGGCAACCACCCGCTGAACGTCTTGTTGGCTGGAGATTGCCGTCACACGGCCCGATTGGCAAGTCCGGGCGTTCGCTGCGCGAGGCTTGCCATGCCCCGAAGGTGTCGGACAGCCTGGACCGAAGCGGGATAGGTGCAGAGATCATGCTACCGCGCGGGATAGCTGACCCGACAGGTCAACTGTCAATTCCTCTGACCTGGGTGAGCGTTGAGGCTTTCACGGAGTTCGTTGAGTTGATCCTTCAGGGATCTGAAATTTTCAGTGTCCAGGCCAGTCGCGCAGACGACCTCATTCCATACCTTCATGGCAGGTGCCTTGAGATCATGGCCTTGCCTGGTCAGACTCACCCGTACCTGTCGCTCATCCTGAGAGTCTCGCGTCCGCCGGACGATTCCTGCTCCTTCCAGTCTCTTGAGCAACGGCGTGAGCGTTCCCGAGTCAAGATAGAGGTGCTGACCGATTTCTTTAACGGTCACGTTATCCTCCTTCCACAGGGCGAGCAGCACCAGGTACTGCGGATATGTCAGCCCGAGAGGATCAAGCAGAGGCTTATAGACCCGGTTGAAGGCATGTGCTGTTGCGTAGGTCGCGAAGCACAACTGGCTGGAAAGCTCCAGGATGGCGCTTTGGTCGCTTTGGGGCGGCTTCTTTGCTGGCATGAAAGTCCTCGGAATCGCCTCGCTGGTCATATTATATTGCGCCCTAACTAATTGTTCAATAGTTGTATTGCGTCCAATCTAATAGTGCGCTATGTATATGACGTTGGTTGCGTCTCGTCCTAGAACGCCGCCCTCTCGAAGCTCCCGTCCAAACGGACCGGATATTGAGGCGCCATTTGGATCATGGAAAATAGATGTCGCAGTCATTGACAATGCCCGGCAACGCCGAGGCGCAGACGATCCCCGCTCGCGATTGGGTCGAGCAAGAGATCATCCGGGCCTACATCCGGCTCATCTTCGCTCCGGTGCAGGGCAACGGTTCCCGCACCATTAGCATCCTGCGTGTTGGCAGCCTTGAGGTACGGGTTACCGAGCATCACCAGGATTATGACCTGCCCACATTTCCGCCTTTGTGGGTGGAGGTTTATTCTCACGCGAGCAACTCAGTTATAGCTTTCTGCGGCAGCTATGAGTTTGACGAGGATGAGCTTGATGTTGCTGTCGAGCTTGTGTTGTCGGCATATACGCTGTTGCCCGACCTGCAATGATCCCGCTCGATCCAAATCTTCGGACTGCGGTTCTGGCGGCGCCGGATCGATTCCAGCTTGGATCCTGATTGATCAGCAGCCACCCTGTCGTGTCGCAGGATAGGATTGCATCCCGGTTTGCCTCGGCGCCTGTCGATCCTGTTCAGCTCCTTGCTGCCATGCCTCTCAGCGACCGTGCCCAAGAAGCGTTTGGCCCCATCTGCCGCTGATCGTGCCAGAAAGCGACCATGCCGCTGCTATTGTCGTCAGCGCGGCACGCATACATCTACCGGCCAGGAAGCTCGCTATATGTCTCATTGAGATGCCAGTTATGGCCTGGAATCCGCCTGCTCGGGTTGAACTGTTCGAGCAGGAGCGGAGCATAGGGTGCCGTTCAGAGCGACGAGTGGCCGTGCAGTCAACTGAGATGCTGCGCGGAGTTGTCGGATGCTGGGGTGTTTCGCAGCAAAGTTCTCACTCGTCCAGGATGATCGACCGGATCTTCTGCGCGAGCGCATCGACCGCAAATGGCTTCGTGATCATCTGCATGCCCGGCTCCAGGAAGCCCGCCGCCAGGGTGGCATTCTCGGCATAGCCCGTGATGAACAGCACCTTGAGATCGCGGCGACGTTCCCGGGCGGCGTCGGCGAGCTGGCGCCCGTTCAGGCCCGGCAGACCCACATCGGTGATCAGGAGGTCGATGTGCCGCTGGGATTGGAGAATCTTCAGCCCCTCCGGTCCATCCGCCGCTTCCAGAGTCCGGTAGCCGAGATCCTCCAGCACCTCGATGATCAGGCTGCGCACCACCGGCTCGTCCTCGACCACCAGAACGACCTCGCCGGACTCGGCGCGGGGCGCCTCGGCAAGCGTCGCGGCCTCAATTTCTGCATCCGTTTCGCCTCGGTAGCGCGGCAGGTAGATCTTGATCGTGGTGCCCTGACCTACCTCACTGTAGATCTTGGCGTGGCCCTCCGACTGGCGGGCGAACCCATAGACCATCGACAGCCCCAGCCCGGTTCCCTGACCGATGGGCTTCGTGGTGAAGAACGGATCGAAGGCGCGTGCGATCACGTCCGGTGGCATGCCCGTTCCCGTGTCCGTCACGCAGATGCAGACGTACTGACCGGGGTTCACGTCCCGCTGCGCTGCGATGTAGGCCTCGTCCAGGTGGGCGTTGCAGGTCTCGATCGTCAGCTTGCCGCCGTCAGGCATCGCGTCGCGGGCATTAATGACGAGGTTGAGAAGTGCGCTCTCCAGCTGGTTGGGATCGCACAGCGTCGGCCAGAGGCCTCCCGCCAGCACGACCTCCAACGCCACCGTCTCGCCAACCGTACGCCGGAACAGGTCCTCGAGGGACGCAACGAGCGCGTTTGCCTGCACGGGCCTGGGATCCAGCGGCTGGCGGCGGGCAAAGGCCAGCAGGCGGTGCGTCAGGGCGGCGGCGCGATTGGCGGACGTCGTCGCGGCGGTCACGTACCGATCGACCGCCTCGAGGCGACCTTGCGAGACGCGTGTGCGCAGCATGTCCAGGGAGCCGACGATGCCGGTCAGCAGGTTGTTGAAGTCGTGGGCAATGCCACCCGTAAGCTGGCCCACTGCCTCCATTTTCTGCGACTGCCGCAGGGCCTCCTCAGTCTGACGAAGCGCTTCCGCCGCCGCCCGCTCCGCAGTGATGTCGCGGCCAATGGCGTAGAATACTCCCTCCTTGGGCACAGCCGTCCATGAAATCAGTCGGTAGCTGCCGTCCCTGGCGCGGAAGCGGTTCTCGAACCGGAACGTCTGAGCACCCTGGTCTAGGCTCGCAAGCTCCGTGAGCGTGCTCTCGACATCGTCGGGATGGATGAGTCCGAGAAAGTTGCTGGCGAGCAGCTCCTCCTCGGACCAGCCGAGCATCGTCGTCCAGGCCGGGTTGACGGCAATCAGGGTTCCATCCGAGCGGCATACGTCCATCAGGTCGGTGCTGAGCTGCCAGATCTGGTCCCGCTCGCGGGTGCGCTCCTCAACCTGAGCCTCCAGGGTTTCGTTCAGGCGCCGCAGCGCTTCCTCGGCACGCCGGCGCTCCTCGATCTCGCGCTGCGCTTTCTGGAAGAGGCGGGCGTTGTCGATGGCCACGGCGGCTCCAGCGGCTAGTCCGGATATGACCCGCTCGGAGCGCTCGTGGAACACCCCTGGCTGCGCATGTCCGAAGAACAGGCCGCCGATCACCTCGCCGGAGCGTGACGTCACCGGCACGGCCAGATAGCTGCGGACCGGCAGGTGTCCCTCGGGCATGCCCCGGTGGGGCTCGGAATGGCCATAACGGGGGTCTTTGGTGATGTCGTCTGAGCGGACGATCCGCTCACCACTGAAGGTCGGGGCGAACACCTTTGTGTTGCGCGGCATCGGGAACTTCGAGAACGCCTCGCGCGGGACGCCGGAAATCGAGTAGAGCATGTAGCTCTCGCCGACCTCGTTTTCCACGTTGTAGAAGAACGCGCCGAACTGCGCTCCTGTAAGCTCCACCCCCGCATCGGTCACACGCTGGACCAGCCGCTCGAGATCGTGTTCTGACGCCGCTGCGGCGAGGGCCGTGTTGAGGATCTCCAAGGCGCGGGTTTCCTCCCGCAGGGCATCCTGGCTGGAACGCCGCTCCGAGATGTCCTCGGTGGTGCCGTACCACTCGACGATCTCCCCGTCCGGATTGCGCCGGGGGAAGGCTCGCGAGTGCATCCAGCGATAGGAACCGTCGCGCATGCGTGCGCGGTGCTCGATATCGTAGGGTTGACCGGTCGTGAACGAACGGGTCCAGGCCTCCAGCGAGGGACCGAGATCGTCCGGATGGATGGCTTCCGCCCATGTTCCTCCGAGGCCGCTGGTTCCGGTCCAGTCCTGCCAGCGCTGGGCGACGCGATCGAGCTGGCCGTCCGGGCGGGCCGTCCAGGTGACCTGCGGGTTCAGCTCGACCGTATGGCGATAGTGGTCCTCTGCCTCTCGAAGCTGAGCCTCCGCACGCTTGTGCTCGGTGATGTCACGGTAGAAGACCGCTAAGCCATCAGGAGCCGGATAGGCTCTGATTTCGGTCCAGGCCTCCCGCCCGTCAGGCCACGTGTACCTGTTCTCGAAGGTGGCCGGCACGCGCTCGGCCATGGCCCGTTTATAGAACTCACCCAGCGGCGAGTTCTCGGTGTTCGGCCAGACCTCCCAATGGGTGCGTCCGACGATCTCGGCCTCCGGCCGCATATCCAGCCTCAACCCCGCCGGGTTGATCCGGAGAACCCGGCATTCCCGGTCGAGCAGGATGAAGGCCTCGTCCATGCCGTCGAGCACGCCGCGGGCGCGCTCCTCGCTCTCCCGTAGCGTACGCTGGCCGAGAACCTTGCCGGTTGTCTCCGTCGCGGCGCAGAACATGCCGGAAATTGCGCCGACGTCGTCCCACACGGGATTGTAGGAAAAGCTGAACCAGGCATCCTCACGATACCCGTTGCGCTCCATGGGGATCAGCAGGTCCTCATGCCAACTCGCCTGCCCGGAGAGGGTCTGGTCGACCAGCGGCTTGATCTGATCCCAGATATCGAACCAGACCTCGGCGAAGGGGCGCCCGAGCGCGTCGGGATGCCGGGCGCCGAAGATCGGGATGTAGTCATCGTTGTAGATGAAGGCGAGATCCGGTCCCCAGGCGATGAACATCGGCTGCTTGGCATTGAGGATCATCCGCACGAGCATCCGCAGCGGCCGTGGCCATGTCTCGGGATCTCCCAGAGGAGATCCCGACCAGTCGTGCGAGCGCATGCGGGCACCCATCTCCCCGCCGCCCGAGAGGAAGTTGCGTCCGGCGGCAGCTAGGCGGGTGTTTTCATCGTGCATCGGAGTACCAGATGGAGGCTGGGCAGGGCTGTGCTTAACGTGGCCGGGCGGCCTCGGCAACGGTGTGCGATCTAGGGCGATGCGCCGCGCACCGCAACGGGTCTCTTGTCGCTTCCGGTCTGCAGGAGCTTCAGAGCTTTCCCGCCTCTGGCCGCTGCGATGACCCCGAAGTCGGCATCCCTCGGTCCAGCCATGGTCATCTCACGGACGAAAGAATCATCTTCCACGACAAGGATCTTCATGCGGCTCACCTGGCATGGCGTGGATACATGGGAAGCCAGGTTACTTCCTGAGCCCTATCCGGCTGCATAACCGCTCACGGGAAGGGTCCGGCTCTAGCGTGCAGCCTCAAGGAACGAGATTGTCACTGCTAGCCCGGCCTCGCTCCGGATATCGATCTCACCCCGGATCTGCTGAACGAGCGATCGGACGAGGCCATAGCCGAGGGAACCTTCCCGAAGGCTCGACATCCCGATCCCGTCATCCCGGACGACCAGCTCCACCCATCTTGGCCGGCTGCGGCTCGCCTGAACGAGGATCGTCCCTGACCGTGGAGCCGGGAATGCGTACTTGACAGCATTGGTGATGAGTTCAGTCAGCACAATGCCAAGCGGAACCGCCGTATCGGCATCCACCAGGATCCCATCCTCCATCTTCGCCTCAAGACGGATGCGGTCATCGTTTTCCGTGATCGGCTTCAAAGCCTGGCACAGATCTGCCACGTACACTGAGACGTCGACGCGTTGAGCCTTTTCCGACTTGCTCAAGAGGTCGTGCACCCGAGCCATGGC
>NZ_JBWBEW010000031.1:0-60856 GCF_056148915.1 Microvirga sp. jy35
CGGTAATAGAACCCCATCTTGTCCTGGCGCCCGAACCAGGCCTGGCTGCGCAGCTGGCGCTTCTTGTCTTCGCTCATGGTCGTTTGCTCCAGGGGTGCTGTCAGGCGGCAGGCCCGTTCCTGCGTTCGAGTTCGACAAGCAATCCGCTGTGATCGAGATCGCCCGCATTGGCGAGGAGACCGCGAAAAAGATCGGCGGTCACCGCGGTGTAGGGCACCGTATCAAGCGACAACTGCTCCGCTGCGTCGAGTGCATTATCGAGATCCTTCAAGTGCGTGACCGACCGCCCCTTGGTGACGAAGTCGCGCTCGATCATGCGTTGGCCGTGGAGTTCAAGGATCCGGCTCTCAGCAAACCCTCCCCTGAGAGCCTCTCGCACCTTGGCCGGATCCGCGCCCCCACGCTCGGCCAGCATCAGCGCCTCGGCGACCGCGCCGATGGTGACGCCGACGATGATCTGGTTGGCAAGCTTCGCCAGCTGGCCAGCTCCGTGCGGGCCGACATGGACAGGCCTCCCCATCGCCTCAAGGATGTCTTTCACGCGGGAAAACGCCTCGGACTCGCCTCCAGCCATGATGGCCAGGGTGCCCTGCTCCGCCCCAACGGTTCCCCCTGAGACGGGGGCATCGATGTGGGACACGCCGCGCTCTGCCAAGCGGCGTGCATGATCCTGGGCCTCGGCGGGTTTGATCGAGCTCATATCGACGACGATGCTGCCCGGCCGCAGGGCTTTGGCAACGCCCTGCGAGAACAGCACATCTGTTACGATCGCTCCGTTCTCCAACATGAGAAAGACCACGTCGGCATCCCGGACAGCTTCGGCAGCCGTATCGGCGACCCGGGCTCCATGGCTTGCCAGAGCCTCAGCCTTCTCGCGCGACCGGTTCCAGGCCACGAGCGAATGGCCTGCATCCAGCAGCCGCCTTGCCTGGCGCGCGCCCATGAGGCCAATACCGAGGAAGGCGACCGCGCCTGAGCCAGATGTCATGGCCGAGAACTCCTTGACCGGGTCGATGTGCTACTATGCCAGCGCGGATGAGGACTTCGGCCGGGCCAGCCGCGCCATGACAGCGCTGATGGCGGGCCAGAACGCCAGGAGCAGTCCGACCGTGATCAGGGTTCCAACCAGACCGTTCGCCCAGAAGATCGACAGAGACCCTCTCGACATGATCATGGACTGGCGGAAGGCATCCTCTGCCTTGTCGCCGAGCACCATCGCCAGGACCAGCGGAGCAATGGGATAATTGAGCTTCTTGAACAGGTAGCCTGCGAGTCCGAAGGCCAAGGCCAGCCAGAGGTCGAAAGGACGGCCTGCGACAGTATAGGCGCCGATGAAGCAGACGGTCACGATCACGGGACCGATGATTGCGAACGGGATGCGCAGGATGGATGCGAAGAGCGGGATGGTGGCCAACACCACAACTACGGCGACGATGTTGCCCAGATACATGCTGGCGATCAGGCCCCACACGAAGTCCGGACGTTCGATGAAGAGCATGGGGCCCGGATTGAGACCCCAGATCATGAGGCCACCCATCATCACGGCTGCGGTCGCGGAGCCGGGAACACCGAGCGCCAGCATCGGGAGAATGGCGCTGCTTCCGGCCGCGTGATCCGCTGTTTCCGGCGCAACGACGCCTTCCGGTTCGCCATTTCCGAACGCCTCCTTCCGACGGGACAGTCTCTTGGCGAGACCATAGCTCATGAACGAGGCCGCGGTCGGTCCACCAGGAGTGATCCCCATCCAGCATCCGATTGCACTGCTGCGCAGCAGGGCGACCCAGTACCGGGGCATCGTCGCCATCGTCTTGATGACGTCGCGCGGACTGATACGGGCCCTGATTCCATCGAAGCGAAGCCCCTCCTCCATCGTCAGCATGAGTTCGCCGATACCGAACAAGCCGATGACCGCGATCAGGAAGCTGATGCCAGCCAGGAGTTCGTTGAAGCCGTAGGTCAGGCGCAACCCGCCCGAGATGGTGTCCATGCCGACCGCCGCGAAGGCGAAGCCGAGGCCCAGGGAAACAATCGTCTTGAACGGAGAGGCTCCGCCGAGTCCCACGAAGCTCGCAAAAGCGAGGAAATAAACCGCAAAGTATTCAGGCGAGCTGAACCGGAGAGCGAACTTGGCGACCCAACTCGAGAGGATGGTGATGAGGATGACACCTACCAGAGCACCGAACCCGGCGGACAGGAAAGCCAGCGTCAGAGCCTGCGTCGCCTGCCCCTGCTTGGCCATGGGGTAGCCGTCGAAGGTCGTTGCGACGGACGAGGGCTCGCCAGGGATGTTGAAGAGAATGGATGTGGTCGAGCCGCCGAAGAGCGCGCCCCAATACATGCTTGTGAGAAGGATGATGGCCGCAACCGGATCCATCGTGAACGTCAAAGGCAGCAGGAGCGAAACACCGTTGGGCGCGCCCAGGCCCGGCAGGACGCCGACCAGGATCCCAAGCAGCACGCCGACTATCATCAACACGACGTGGTAAGTCGTGAGCGCAACGCCGAAGCCATGCATGAGCGAGGCTAAATTTTCCATCGCCTGTCTCCGTCAGGAAAGTTGGAGTTTTCAGTAGAGGCCCAGCGCGCTTTCGAGCGGCCCTTTCAGGAGAGGAACCTGAAACGCGTATTCGAGCACGAAATAGAAGAACATTGTGGCGGCCACGCCGGAGGCGGCGGAAACAATCAGCCGATATCCGCCTTGCCTCCACATGACGAAGGCCAGGTAGAGCGCCGTGGCCACGTAAAGGCCGAGCACGACTGCGATGCCGACAAAGAAAATGATGGGAACGAGAAACGAGACCACTCGTCCCGCCTGCTCTCTGTCCACAAAGACGGACTGCAGGTCGTAGCGGGACCTGGCGGCCTGGATCATGGTACCAAGACTAGCGCCGACGATCAGAAGGCCCATGTAGAACGGAAAGGTTCCGGACTCGGGACCGGCATCGCCCCAGCCAATGCCGAATTCGAGCGCTCCGATGACAGCGGCCAATCCAAAGCCTGCCGTCAGGGTTGCTGTTCCGATCTCCGCCTGGAATCGCGAAATCATGGATCGTTCCCTATCTGTGCAGCATCCTGCGAGCCGGCGCAGCCGAAGCTGCGCCGACGGTCAGGCATCTGAGTTACTGGACAATCCAGCCTTCGCGCTCGAAGACCTTCTTGTTCTTGGCGTCGTCCTCGGCGATGAAGCGCTTGAACTCATCACCTGCAAGGAAGCGGTCCGTCTGGGACGTGCGCTCGATGTACTCTTTCCACTCGGGCGTCTCACTGACCTTCTTGAGAACATCGGTGTAGAACGCCACCGCATCCTGAGGAACATCGGCCGGCAACCAGACGGTGCGCGGCATCTGGAACTGGTCGATCGGGATGCCGGCTTCCTTGCAGGTCGGGATGTCGGACCAGCCCATGGTGGCCGTGACCTTCGGGCCCTCTGGAAGGCGCGTCGGGCTGAAGACACACAGCGGCTTCACTGCGCCTGCTTTCCACTGCCCTACGTTCTCGTTCGGGTTATTCGTGTTCGAGTCGATGTGGCCGCCAGCCAATTGAACGCCCGCCGCGCCGCCGCCCTGGAATGGAACGTAGATGAACTTGGCTCCGGTCGCGTCCTCGATGAGGCTCGTGATCGTCTGGTCAGTATCCTTTGACTGACTGCCGCCCATCTTCAGGGTCTGGGGCTTCGCCTTGGCGGCCTCAACGTAGCTCTTTGCGTCCTGGTAGGGAGCGTTCGCATTGACCCAAAGCAGGAACTCATCCAGCGCCATGGCGGCAACCGGGGTCAGCTCGCTCGGCTTGAAGGCGAGCTTCGCGACATATGGCAGAAGATAGGCGTTGTTCGTGCCGAACGTAAGCTTGTGGGGATCTCCAGCGGCCACCTTTGTATAGACGTAGCCCTCCGCGCCGCTGCCGCCGCCCTTGTTGGTGACGATGACCGGCTGTTCCATCAGCTTGTGCTTTGAAATAATCGATTGAACGATACGCGCAAAATTGTCCGTACCGCCACCGGCGCTGGATGTCACGATGAACTCGACAGGCTTGGCCGGCTTCCAATCGGCGTGAGCAATGCCACCGAATGCGGCCGTAAGGGCCGTCGCGATTATCCATGGGGTCTTCTTGAGCATAGTTTTCCTCCCTTGATGAAAAGTACTAAGCCGATGGCGTCGGCCCGGGATCTTGATAGTCCGGCTATGCAACGCCCCTGAGCTCGCGCTCGGCTTCGTTCGCAGCATGACGTCGGGCCGCAACCTCCGCGCCCATGCGGACCGCAAGAAGGAGCGCCTCACGGCTGGCGCCCAGATTGGCGATACCGCGGCCCGCAATCTCATAGGCCGTGCCGTGGGCAGGCGTGCAGATCGGGAACGGGAAGCCTCCGATCAGCGTGACACCACGGTCGAAGCCCATGAGCTTCATGGCGATCTGGCCCTGGTCGTGGTACATGGTGAGAACCGCATCGAAGTCGCCGCTCTTGGCGCGCAGGAAGACCGTGTCTGATGGAAATGGCCCCTCTACGGTAAGGCCTTCCGCAATGGCCTTCTGAACGGTTGGCTCAAGAATTTCGATCTCTTCGCGTCCGAAATTACCGCCATCGCCCGCATGGGGATTGAGCCCCGCCACCGCGATGCGCGGCGGATTGAACCCGGCAGCGCGCATACACTGATCCGCCAACCGCAGCGACTTCAGGATTGCCCCCTCGGATATCGCAGACGCAACCTGCGATAGGGGGATATGGGAGGTAACGCGAGCGTTCCAAAGCTTCCCAAGAACATTGAACTCGCTCGCGGCGGCAGAGGACTTGAGAACGTCGCGCACGAAGCGGATCTCATCATCATACCCTTCATAGGCGAGGCGCATCGCCTTCTTGTTAAAGGGTGTGAAGAACACGCCGTCGGCTTGGCCCGCATCAGCCATCTGCAATGCGCGACGGAAATTCTCGGTCGCGAACTGACCGCCCTCTAGCGTCGCCGTCGCAGGAGTGACCCGCTCAGGACTCAGATTCTTCAGGTCGACGAAGATCGGCCGAGCGGCTCCTGCCGGAATCGCCTCCTCCGAGGAGACGACGTCCACGTCCACATCGACGCCGGCAATCTGAGCGCCCTGTTCCAGAATACGGCGATCCCCGAAGATCACCAGATGCGCGCCGGTCCGGAATTCATCTGAAGCAATAAGTTTGGCAGCGAGTTCCGGGCTAATGCCGGCCGGATCGCCCATAGCAAAGGCAATGGTGGGTCTCGCTGAGATGGTCGGCGAAAAAGAAGAATTCACGGCAGCCTCATCTTGGAGTGACACAAGGACAGTAGCAGTCCAACATTCTTCATGCAAGCATGCTGCATACAGAATTTTGTTGTTGTGCATCCAGTATACAGTTATAAGTTAGGTGATGCAGAGCGCTGCCTTAGGACCTATGTTCTGTCTGAATGCAGAGATGGACGGCTCGACAATGGACCAACCAACAATTCCAGACACTTCAGGCTCGCTGATCGGCGCTTCCGACAAGCGTGGGCCTATTGCTCGCCTAAGCCTTCACGATGCGATCGTGGCGCGCATCCGCGATATGATCATCGAGGGAGAGCTCACGCCTAGCAGCCGGATCCATGAGGGAAACCTTGGGGCCAAGCTTGGCGTGTCCCGCACCCCCCTGCGCGAGGCTCTCAAGTATCTTGCCAGCGAAGGATTGGTGGAGTTGTCACCGGGGCGCGGCGCCGTGGTGCGGCAATTCAGCCAAAAGGACGTTCACGACAGCCTCGTGGTGCTCGGAAGTCTTGAAGGACTTGCAGGCCGCCTCGCCTGCGAGAATGCCACGGATGCCGAGATCAAGGAGGTCCGGCAACTGCATGATCGCATGATGGACATGTATGAGAAGCGCGATCGCCTGCCCTACTTTAAGCTGAACCAGAGCATCCACTCGGCCATCCTCCGCCTCACAAAGAACGAGGCGCTGGCTTACGTGCATGGCATTCTACAGGCGCGTCTTCGCCGCATCCGCTACATTGGTAACGAAGGGGCGGACAAGTGGGCAGGCGCTGTTGCCGAGCACGAGGACATGATCGTGGCTCTCGAGGCCAGGGACGCCGACCGCCTGTCGAAAGTCCTGACGGCTCACATGGACAAGACCTGGGATCGCGTAAGGAACGCCATCTGACACGAGGACCACGCCCGTTCAACCTGAAGCGGCGCGGGCTGATCGTAACCACTCTACTCTGCGAGGTCGCCGACGTGAGCAATGAAAGCCAACTTCGCGAGACAATCTGCCGCTTCAGCCGCTCCTTGTTCGAGCGCGGCCTAACGGCCGGTTCCTCAGGCAACATCTCCGTTCGCCTCAGCGACGGCGGCTGGCTGACGACGCCGACCAACACCTCCCTCGGGTCTCTCGATCCCGCCCGGCTGAGCCGCCTCGACGCGGAGGGACGCCTCATTTCGGGAGATGCTCCCACGAAGGAGTTGCCGCTTCACACGGCTCTCTACACTACTCGCCGGGATGCGGGAGCCATCGTGCATCTGCACTCGACCCACTCCGTCGCGGTCTCCATGCTGCCCGACATCAATCCGGCGGACGTCCTTCCGGCGATGACAGCCTATTACGTCATGCGTGTTGGGCGAACGGCCCTCGTTCCCTATTACCGCCCCGGGGATCCTGCCGTAGCGGATGCGATCCGCGGACTTGCCGGGAAGTACACCTCCGTCCTCTTGGCCAATCACGGTCCGGTCGTTGCCGGGAGGGATCTCGAGGCTGCCGTCTATGCCACCGAGGAACTCGAGGAAACGGCCAAACTCCGCCTTCTCCTCCACGGCCTCAACCCGCGCCTTCTGACCCGTGCACAGGTGCGCGATCTCGTCGACCATTTCGGGTTGGATCAGGCGATTGGCGAGGAAGGTTCCGAGCACAGTCACGGCTCCTGCGGCGAGGCCCATGTCCATTCTCAAAAGTGCGGATAAACCCATGCCCCGCTTCTCGGCCAATCTTGGTTTTCTTTTCGCCGACCGCCCCGAGTTGGAACGGGTGTCAGCTGCCGCCGCCGCCGGCTTCGAGGCCGTCGAGATGCATTGGCCTTATCAGGTTCCCGCCGCCGAGATGCGCGCGGCCCTTGAACGCAGTAAAATCACGATGCTGGGGCTGAACACAGCAGTCGGCAACGCCGCTGCGGGAGATTTCGGATTGGGCGCTGTGCCGGGCCGCGAGAGCGAATTCCACCAGGCGGTGGACCAAGCCCTGTCATACGGATCGGAGATTGGCGCCAGCGCTGTTCACTGCATGGCGGGCGTCGTTACAGCAGATGAACTCGAGGTAGCCGAACGCACCTTCGTGGCAAACCTGAGGACGGCAGCCGACAAGGCTGCGCAGGTCGGCATCACACTCCTGCTGGAGCCGATCAATCAACGCGACAAGCCGAGCTACTTCCTGTCGCGCATTGAGTAGGCCGCCTCGATCATCGGACAGGTGGGCCGAGCCAATGTGAAGATCATGTTCGATTGCTATCACACGCAGATTATGCAGGGCGATCTGACCCGGCGCTTCGAAGCACACCGCGAGTTGATCGGGCATGTCCAGATCGCCGCAGTGCCTAGCCGTGCAGAACCGGATGAGGGCGAGATTGACTACGCTTCGCTTTGCCACACGATCGAACAAGTCGGATACGACGGCTGGATCGGGGCGGAATACAAACCACGCGGACGCACTGAGGATGGCCTCGGCTGGCTCGGACGCTGGTCTGGCAGCGACATTTCACCAAAGACAAGCGGAGGCAGGGTATGAAACTCGGGTGCATCGCGGACGATCTGACCGGAGCCACCGATCTTGCTCTCATGCTTGCCCGCGAGGGGATGCGGACCGTGCAGACGATTGGCGTCCCGAACGCCGATATTGACCTATCCAGCACAGACGTAGTGGTTGTCGCCCTCAAATCGCGAACCATTCCCGCCAAGGACGCAATCGCGCAATCCCTAGCGGCGGCGGATGCTCTGAAAAAGGCTGGCGCAGAGCACTTCTTCTTTAAGTACTGCTCCACCTTCGACTCCACGGACGAAGGCAATATTGGGCCGGTGACCGCAGCGCTTCTGGAATTTGCGGGAAGCAGCTTCACCCTTGCCTGCCCTGCTTTCCCGGCCAATGGCCGCACAGTCTACAAGGGGCACCTGTTCGTAAACGGCGTACCGCTGCACGAGAGCAGCATGAGAGACCATCCGCTCACACCGATGCGAGATCCCAATCTCGTGCGGGTGCTGCAGCGGCAGACGAAGCTGTCGGTCGGCCTCGTATCCTTCGAGGATGTTGAGGCGGGGCCGGATGCCATCAAGGTTGCCTTCGAGCGGGAGCAAGCGGCAGGGCATCGTGTCGTAATCGTCGACGCGTTGACCGACACCCATCTGCGATCCATCGGCCAGGCTGCGGCGGAACTTCCGCTCATCACTGGGGGCTCCGGTGTTGCCATGGGCCTGCCCGCGGCCTATCGCGGCGGCAGTGAATCCTCCTCCTCATCCGAAAGGGTATTCGACGCTCCCGCAGGACGTGAGATCATTCTCGCGGGCTCCTGCTCTGCTGCAACCAAGCGCCAAGTCGAGATTGCCATCGATAGGAATGTCCCCACCTTCCGTCTCGACCCCATGGCTCTCGCATCCGGCGACCTCAATGCACAGATGGTCCTGGACTGGCTGTCCGCACAGCAGACGAGCGGCCCCGTCCTGATCTACTCGACAGCGACGCCCGACGAGGTGCAGGAGGTTCAACGCAAGCTCGGCCGCATGAATGCAGGTGAGATCGTCGAGAGCACACTTGCGCAGATTGCCTGCGCGCTCCCGGAACGAGGCTTCACACGCCTCATCGTTGCAGGAGGTGAGACATCCGGCGCGGTTGTGAATGCGCTCGATGTCGGAGCGCTTACCATCGGACCAGAAATTGATCCGGGTGTTCCCTGGACGAGAACGCTCTCCGGAACCGACCTCGCCCTCGCACTCAAGTCGGGCAACTTCGGCGCTCCGGACTTCTTCCTGAAGGCTTGGAGCATGCTCCGCTAATACAGACTAGCGTTTCGCTTCAATCGTCGCAAATACCGACGCCAACGCGCTCGTCGGACAAGAGGAGTATGCCATGGATTATCGCACCTACTATGCCAAGGCCGACCGTCCCGTTGAGACCTGCATCGTTGGCACGGGAAGTTTCGGACAGAGCTACCTGGCTCAGGCCCAGCGCGTTCCGCTCCTGAGCGCACGCGTCGCCGTCGATGTTTCAGCCGAGAGTGCCGCAGTGGGACTGAAAGCCGCCGGCATCGATCCGGACAGAATCCAGATCTGCAACTCGGCCGCCGATGCAAAAGCTGCCTGGGACCGCGGCAGCTTCATCGCCGCAAGCGACCTCGCAATTGCGGTCGAACTTCCCATCGATGTTGTCGTCGAGGCGACCGGACAGCCCGTCGCTGCTGCACAGCATGCCCTCATCGCCATCGAGTCTGGGAAGCATCTGGCGCTCGTCACCAAGGAACTTGACAGCGTGGTCGGCCCGGAACTCAAGGTGATGGCTGAGGAGCGGGGCCGGATCGTCACGACCGTGGATGGAGACCAACCAAGCCTGCTCATCGGCCTTGCCTCTTGGGCCGAGGTAATGGGCTTTCACATCGTCGCCGCTGGAAAATCCAGCGAGTACGATTTTGTTTTCGATGCCCGCACGAGCCACCTGACCAGCAACGAGCGCAGCGCGGACGACGTCGACCTCGCCCGTCACTGGAATCTGGGAGACCGCGGCACAGATGACTTAGTGGCATCACGCGCCGCAGCCGTCGCGAATTTCCCGCAGCGGGCCGTGCCCGACCTATGCGAGCTCATGGTGGTCGCGAACGCAACTGGCCTACAGCCGGATCGTATGGACCTTCACGCACCGCTTGCGCGCATCAACGAATTGCCGACGATCTTCTCCCGCCACGAGGATGGCGGCATCCTCGGCGGCGACCGGCGTATTGACGTGTTCCACTGCCTGCGCAAGCCCGACGAGATCAGCTTCGCGGGAGGCGTCTTCGTCGTTGTCCGCTGTGACGACCCCAAAAGCTGGGACATGCTCGCCCAGAAGGGACACATCGTTAGCCGGACGGGTGCGAACGCCATGGTCTTCCTGCCCCGCCACCTTCTTGGCCTCGAAGCTGCCACGAGCATCCTCGATGCGGCGATCCACAAGGTGTCCGGCTACGGATCCGACTACCGCCCCCGCTATGACCTGATTGCTGTCGCAATCGAGGACCTTCCGGCCGGTACTGTCCTGTCCATGGGCGGCCATCACCACACGATCTCCGGCGTCACCGCCGAGTTCAGACCCGCCAAAGCGCTCGTGGCCGATGCCCCTGCCCCGTTCTATCTTGCCGCCGACTGCCGGTTGGCGAAGGCCGTTCGCAAAGGCGAGGAGATCCGCATGATCCATCTAGAACTGCCGGAGGGTTCACCCCTTCTCGCTTTGCGCCGCCGGCAGGATGCGCGCTTCTTCGGGCAATAAGAATAACACCAATCATCCGGAGCGCCTGGACGATGGGCTTCCTCTCATACCTGCGGCCCGACCGCTTCACAGTCGCCCTCGTGACGGTTGCCATAATCGCGACGCTTCTGCCCACGACCGGCGGAGGCATTCCGGTCCTCAAGGTCATCATCGCAGGTTCGATTGCGCTTCTGTTCTTTCTGCAGGGCGCCCGCCTCTCGCGGAAAGCCATCATCGATGGCGCCATTCACTGGCGTCTTCACCTGATGGTGTTTGTGGCAACCTTCATCATGTTTCCGCTGCTCGGATTGCTATTCAGCTTCAGTCTCGGGTCCATCCTCGCGCCCAGCATAGGCCTGGGGGTTCTCTACCTGTGTCTTCTGCCCTCGACGATCCAGTCCTCCATCACGTTCACTTCGATTGCGAACGGGAACGTTGCTGCGGCCGTGTGCAGCGCATCTGCCTCGAATGTGCTGGGCGTCTTTCTGACCCCGATCTTCATGAGTCTCTTCATGAACACGCAGGGTAGCATTCCTCTCAGCGCCATCGGTGGGGTCGTGATGCAGATCCTCGTCCCGTTCCTGGTGGGGCACATGGCCCGTCCATGGGTCAGAGAATGGGTCGAGAGGAGCCGCACGTTCACGGGGTTAGTGGATCGCGGCGCAATCCTGCTTGTCGTCTACTATGCCTTCGGAGAAGCTGCCGCGAATGGGCTGTGGCACGAGCTCGGGCTGCGCGACCTCATCGTCCTTGCCGTTCTCAGCTGCGTGCTCCTTGCGGCCGTTCTGTTCATCGTGACGGCAGCAAGCCGCCTGTTCGGGTTCTCGCGGCCGGACGAAATCGCCATCGTGTTCTGCGGATCGAAGAAGAGCCTCGGCAGCGGAGTTCCTATTGCAAGCATTCTCTTTCCTGCATCCATGATCGGCGCGATCATCCTTCCCCTGATGCTCTTCCATCAAATCCAGCTGATCGTCTGTGCAATCCTGGCCCGTTCCTATGCAGGCGCTCCGCCCTCGGCGGCTAGATAAAGGGATAAACGATCGAGGTGTTTCGCAGACTTGGAGCAGATGCAAAGGTTTTGGAGCTATTGTTTCCCGCGTGTCAGCAGTTTCTCTCCTGGCTTCCCGAGCGGATGGTTGGCGTATTCAAGGGCAATCATTATGACTAGTCCATAATCCGGCTCTGGGTGTGGAAGTAGCTGGTCTATGACCTCAGTCCGCGGAGTGTGGAGGAGATGATGGTCGAGCGAGGCATCCTAGTCGATCATTCCACGGGCTACCGCTGGACGGTTCATTCTGTCCTGCATCAGCTGGAGCAGTTCCATCTGTGCAAGCGATCCGCAACCGGCTTGTCAGGAGAGGCGAGCGTCATAATCGGGCAAGCGATCCACGTCAATGGCGGAGCCTCGACTGGGAGACCTGGTGTCTGAGGGCGGGTGCAGCTTGCCAAACTCCGAAATGGGGCATTGGCACTCATGATGTCTACTCAGTTCCTAACGAATGAAGTTCAGCTTATCCTGTGACTGCGGAAGTAAGGCTAAGGTCCGCCTCGTGCCAGGACGAGACATTCCCCGTTCGCTCCAGACCTGCTGTCGAAGGAACAAGCCAATGGGGGAGTAGTTGGAGGGCATGCCCCGATACGACTTCCACAACTGCCATGGTGACTGGCTCATGGAAGGCCCGGAAGGCATTGAGCATCCCAACCTCAATGCCGCTCGGGCCGAGGCTCTTGAGGGGGGCCGGGACCTTCTCGGAGAAGCCCTTCGGCACGGAAGAGATGACTGGCTGGATGACGCCATTGTCATCACGGACGAGGCAAGCTGGGAGCAGATGACAATCCTCTTCATCGAGGCCCTTCCTATGCGACGAAGAGGAAGTCGCCCGCGTGCAGGCCGACCTTATCAGCGAATCTAACGGAGGACGCACCGAACCGGATCATGGTATCTCCACCCTCTTCTGTCAGATAACCGCCTGCGATCAGGTCTGAGTAGTTGTGAACACCGGATATTGCGATCTTTATCTGATCCCGCGTAGAACTTGGAGCAAAGACCAAGTCATCGAACCCGAAGTAGTCCTGCACTCCACTGCTCCCATCACCAGCTGTCAGTTCGACCCGCCTGAGATTATGGAACAAGCCAAAATCGAGGTGGCCTTCCAGATCAGCCTGTACTGTGCTGCCCGTGATCTCATACGTACTTTCGCCGACAAGAGCTCCGATCGCGTCATACCCCCTCAGGTGAACTGTTATAGGCGTCCTGAAGGCGGGTGACAGATCGATAGATACCAGATCAAAGTTATCGCTTCGGGTGAGGGTTGCGGGCGTCCCTGCCGGTGTGTCCTCATACCCGGTGACCTCATTACCGCTGGCCTCCGCGATAAAGCCCAGCTTCGTCCCTGACGTAGCCGTATACAGCCCTAATGCATCTTTGGTGTCATACACACCGGCGGACCTCCAGCTGAAGCCTCCGTATCCGTCCGGAATCCGTGCCTCCGAGCGCCAGCCCGGCGGTGTCGCAACGTCGTCAAATCGAAGCGCCTGAAGACCCTGAAAACCAGTGATCACGTAGTCAGCCCCGCTGCTAAGGGCAGTAACATCGAACGTGTCCGCCTGATCCGCTTTGCCGACCAGCTCGTGCTGGACATCTTGCACGTTGACCTCAAAGGTCTGAGACTTGGTCAATCCATTTTTGTCTGCAACTGTCACAGTGAGCGGAAGTGTAGCTTCTGTCTCATGATCGAGCGAAATCCCGTCCTTCAGCCTGAGCAGCCCTCCTGTCACCTCAAAGCGCGCATCCGATAATTGGTAGGTGTGAGTATCCTTGTCGTCTGGATCGTCGACCTGGATTTGACCAACAATGCCGCCTATCACCCCCTCATCCACGGACATAGACGACAACATGATGGCCTGAGGGGCTTCATTGACGTCTGCCACACTGATGGTGAAAGTTTGCGCCTTGAACAAGCCACCCTTGTCCGTGGCCGTGACGGTTAGATGAACCGCGGGCTCTGTCTCATGCCCACACCGGAGGAACGACAGGAGATCGGCTGTAAGGCTGTAAGAGGGAAGCATGAACGGCTGCGGCCGCACGCCAAGACGAATGATCGGCATGATCAGATCTCCACGTACGGCCTGCGGCGTACCCAAGGATTAGTGTCGTTGCGCTGAGCGCCAGTGGCGACATTCGCGATTCCTCCGCCTGGAGCGGCACCATCAAGACCGACAAGGAGGAGCACATGCTCCGGCCGACTGAAGGCCACGAAGAAGTGGCGGTACAAGTCGTCGAACGCGCGGTCGAGAGCCGGGCGGGTCGGCGCTCCAAGAGGAGAGTACGGGCGCATATGGTCCTCGAGCCCGTGTGGCAAGCTGCCGTCACTCGGAAAGCGCTTGAAAGCGTGTGCCGGGTGGTTCGTACGGAAATCCGATCCAACATCAACGATCGTCAGCGGAAACTCGAGCCCTTTCGCTTGATGGATCGAGAGCGCCGCAAGTCGGCTGCGCGGGAAAGCCTCAATCATCTCCTCGTTGACGCCTGTTGTGCAGGTGGCAATCGGGGCAAGGAACAGGCGGAGGAGCTCCTTGCCGGCCGCGAGCATCTGAGCGGCAGTGGCCGGCGGCGCGAGCAGATTGCCCTCGTAGGTGCCGATGGTGGCGCAGGCAGCGAGCTGGCGCGTGAAGACCTCAAGATAGATTTGGCCTTCTGGGTCGTCGAATAAATCCGGGAAGTAGTGGAGGAGGCTATAGACCAGCTTCAGCATTGGGACAGAACGAGGCCACCGCCCTCCCCGCCGCGGTGTACGAGCCGCCAGAGATGCATCGAAGCGTCGGAGTTCGGATCTGCTGTGCGCGAGCCGCCGCGCAGCAGATGCCCGCCATTCGGCGAAAACTGCTGTCGCGCCGCTGAGGCCGCTCGCAGCCCCCTCGATCGAGCCATGCGGGTCGATGATCTCGAGGAGAAGCCCTCCGAATTCTTTCACCACTGGAATTGCGCTGATCTCTTCACCCCGCGGGTTGAACATCCGGATGGGATTAGAGAGGCCGAGCAGTTCGTCCCGCAGCAGGCCAGGTAGGCGTCGCCGGCCGTCAGCAGCATTCTCTTGAGGTGATGAGCACAGGAGAGCGGCATCTCCCAGGTCTCCGCCACGGGCGGCTCGGACCTGATCACCGCTCGGTAAACGAAGCCCGCGACCTTGGAAGATAGCCTCTACAGCGGCGGCGAGGTCGGTTGCAAGGGCCGCGGCATTGGGACGGAACATGCCCAATATCGGTGCGGCACCATCAGTGTTGCGGCCCGCGACCAACACCGGTTTACCGCTTACCCGCGCCGGTTGGTATGCTGGGTCGAGCCGGGCGTAGGCGTTAACAAAGCCGACGATCGTTGGTGTGGAACGATAGTTACGCCGAAGGAAGGTTGTGCGAGGCCGCCGGCGCCCAAGCGCACGAGCGGCGCGCTGTGGGAAATCACGAAAGAGATCGACGGTTGCACCG
Organism: Microvirga sp. jy35; assembly: GCF_056148915.1. Lineage (NCBI taxonomy): Bacteria > Pseudomonadati > Pseudomonadota > Alphaproteobacteria > Hyphomicrobiales > Methylobacteriaceae > Microvirga > Microvirga sp. jy35. The sequence goes on from NZ_JBWBEW010000031.1 coordinate 14,930, forward strand.
CGGAAGCGGTACAGGCTCTGGTCGTCGTCACCAACGATTGTGAGGCTTGCCCCACTGGCTTGTGCGAGTGCAAAATAGAGGCTCTCCTGGAGCAGGTTGGTGTCCTGGTACTCGTCGACAAAGATCGCCTGGACACCTTGAGTAAAGGTGGCAAGCTCTCCGGCGCGCAATTGATCTAATACGGTTTGCTCGAGGAGTGCGAAGTCGACCATCTGGCGATCGCGCAATTTGGTTTCGTAAGCCTCGAGTGCCTCAGCAAAGGCGTTGGGCACGCTGGGATCGCTCGTGAACCTATCCCAATTGACTTGGTCGTGAAACCTTCGGTCCCACATGGTCCGGAGCACACTCAATTTGCGGCCAATGTTCCAGCCAAACCTGTTTCCACCAGCCAAAGTTAGGAGGTAGCTATCAAGATCACTGTCGCGGTACCGCTGCTTTTCGAGTAATCCAGCGTGCAGCATGAGGGTCGAGGCTACGAACTCATCGACGATAACAGGAGGATTGGCACCCGGTTCGCGGAAGTCTCGGAGCACCGACTGGCAGAGTCCGTCAACGGTGTTCGTGGTGATCTGATTGATATCAAGGCGTCCAATGCGTTCGCGGACCGACGATGGGAGGGCCGGATCTCTCCCAAGATGCTCGACGAGAGCGAACCCTCGGATCAGAAGCCGAGACCTGAGTTCGGCGGCAGCTTTGACAGTGAAGGTTGTTGCGACCACGCTACTGGGCTTTAGACCGTCAACGAGGACGACCTTCAGAATGCGCAGCACGACGCTGCTCGTTTTGCCGGTGCCGGGGCCCGCCACGAGGTGGAGATCTTCCTGCGCTCCAGCCTCGATTGCTGCCTTCTGCTCAGGATTAGGCCGGTCTCCAAGTTCAGCACAGGCTGCGAAGAACTCGTCGGGAGACAATGTCCGACGAGGCGCCCCCGCCGGTGTGCGGCGTATCTTCATCTGAGCTGTCGACATTCCCCCGCCCTCGTGCCGTCGCCTCCGCTCCAAGCTTACCGAGGCTGACTAACACCTCGATAGGGGATGGTGTCTGCGACCTATGGTAACGAAGCCAAATGTGCCGTAGATCTTACCGAGGCACGATAACTCCTAGGGCAGGATACTGAGCTACAGGCGTAGTAATTCTCCCGAGGCATTGAAGGACTAGCGACTGGAGCTACAACAATCGCTACATGCGTGATCTAGAGTGGGCGTAAAAAGTTGAGCATGCCGATTTAGGTATCTTGGCGCGAGAACGTTCGGGGAGAAGCAATGTTGGCTTACAAAGTCAGCTTCATATTCGATGGTCGCTCAATGAGGGAGATTGTCTCCTGCACTACGCCTGCGGCGGCTCGTCGATTAATCGAGGCGCGCTACCCTGGCTGCCAAGTTATTTCAGTGTCAAACTAATGACTTTCATTGACCGAAAACCATCTCATTAGCGCATATAACAATAAAACTTCTTGTTGAATAAGACTAAAGATTACATTTTCGTAATGGCTAGATTTCGTTGACAGATTTTCTCACTACAGATCTCAACGTCATATTTGGATCGTCCTCTGAAGTAATTTTCAAGAGAGTAACGGTTGCAGGTTCAGCATTGTGGTTCAATGGCAGTAACTCCAATTCGACTGCAGGCCCATCTGTACTAAGGGAGCCTTATTCAACAGATTGTAGAGGGTGAGTTTCACGAGGGTACTGATGTCATACCAGGTGGGGACAATCCTTCCTCGACGCGAGGTGGATGCCAGTTTCGGGACCAACAAAGGGCGTGGTATTTGGGTTCAGGATGGGTTGAGGCGAGTGATTGCTTTCACTAGCGAGCAAGGCCTAGCAAACGGATACGAGGATCGCCGCGACGGCGATACTTTCCTCTACTACGCCATGGGCCCCAGGGGAAATATGAACTTTAATAGCCGCGAAAATTGTACTATCCGCGACCACCGGAAGCTCGGCTACGATATTCTTCTCTTTGACGAACCCATTCCGGGCAGGAGTGAAGTGCGCTTTGTTGGACGATATGCCTGCTACAATTATCGCTGGCCTGTAAAAGCGTTAGATGAGGGTATAAGCACCCGTGACGCCATTGTCTTTGAGTTCGAGCCACTTTTTGAACTAGAAAGGTTCAGGCAACTCTTCCGATTCCCTCGGGAGGGATCTCGGTATGCCAGTATGAATGGATGGCGACGCTTCCGGACTGAACCTTTCCGAAGAACGTAGGCCGTCATCGTGCTTAGGTCTGAGTGCATAACGGCATAACCTGAAATTCTGGCTGTATTACGTGCTTTGCACTTCTGTCCAAACGAATAGGTGCACGCGGATATCTCCATCATCATCTCCTACTACTTTTTCGAATGCCGAAAATCCGCAGCGTGTAGGTTAAGCTTAGCTTGTCTATTTTAGTTGCAGGTAGTTAAGGCGTACGTGATGAACTGCTCTTCATTGGAGTGCTCACCTGCGTAGGGTGATCCTGAGTTCAGCTTCGATCGTAACTCCTCAATGTGAGTGATTGTCGATCCTACCTGTAGGCGAAGTGGCAATGAACGGTCGGCTAGCGAGGGAGAAAGCCAGTGAATTACAGTGTTAGCTATGACTTAGAGGGTGTTTCCCGCCAGCGCTTCTCGCAGATCTTTCGTTTTGTCGACCCCGGGGGTATTACGTTGGCCGGTTATCGCACAGTACGACGCCATCTCGAACATCCTGTACATTGACCGCGACTTCTATGAAGGCTGTACTGAGTCTCAGCGCTCCAGCATCAAACGCTGCAAGACTGTGCGGGAGCACTTCACCCGATAGTAGTCAATCGACGAACACGGTAAGCGGCGCTACGCCTCTTGCATCAGTCAATAGGACTGCATGATCACACCCACTTCGCACCTGTTACTCAAGACCGCACTCAACCAAGAACTGAAAAGTCTCATCGTAGTAGGCTGGTGGACGTGTTGCGTCGGAATGGTCTCCTGCTGGAACAAAGATAACCATTCCTTGGCGGGCACGGGTTAAAATAACGCGGTAAGCATTCTTGAGAAAGTTTCGGGCGTGTTGATTTCTAACGTTCTGCCAGCGCGAGCCCACGAACTCGAAGCTGCTCCATCCTCCTACATGGTAGCGGAAGTCACCGTCCCAACATACGCAGGCCCAATCCAGCTCAAGCCCTTGTACATCGAACTCAGTCGCTACCTCCTCGCAATAGTACGATGAGCGAATGTCAAATCGATCATTCAAAAACCAAGCGGGCGGATCAACCTTCGCCCTGACGTGAATACCCTCAGGTCTAAGTCGTAAGGCTCCAGATGATGCAAGCACGCCGTAGCGCTCACTCCCTCTGGCGTTTCGCCGCAACCACGTTCTCGCCTCCGCTAAGTCACGGGTGAGCTTGATCGGATAACGGTCACGAATTTCAGCATATGCCTCGCGGGCTTCCTCGGATCGGTTATTCACCAGGTGGCTTACAAAGTTTGATAATGCCTCAGCGCGGAATGAGCGCATTGAAATTGACAAGTGAAGTTCCGGCCGAACCTCCATGTTCAAGCCAGAGAAAGCCACTACTTCGTCTGTTCCAACGTAATCCTCCCCGGTTATCTTATCTGAAGCGTGGACCTTCCAGTCAGGGTATTCAGCACGCAGCGCCTCTAGCCACTCTGTGAGTCCCGCTTCGCCAGTGTTGATCTCCTGGCCGCCGCCAACAAGGCAAATCACGACACACCAGTCCTTGTGCCTGTTCATGACGCTAATGAGGAAGGCGGGCTCTGACATACCGAAATCGGCTATACCGCGCTTAGCCTTCATAAATTTCGACGCCTGCTCCCGTGTCCATGCGCGCTGTGCTTCATCGAATATTACCACGCGTTCGGCCGGAGCCCTGAGGTCCCGTAGCGCCTCGTCGCGAAAGTGATGGATGTTTTGAATAAAGCTTCCGACCTTTCGAGCGGCGTCCTTCTTTCTAATGCCGGTTCGGGTGCTTTCATCCCTGGCCAATGCTTCTCGCAGAACATCAACGAGAGGTCCGTTCCCAGACAGGAAGACTGCATGTTCGTCCCCATGACTGTGCGCCCGCTGAGTTGCGATGTTCAAGCCGGCCAAAGTCTTGCCCGCTCCTGGCACACCGGTTACGAAGCAAATCGCCTTTTCCTTCTTGGCCTTAGCTGTCTCTATAATTTGTTCGAGTGCCTGCGTCGTGGCGCCAAGATTTCTAGCACCGGCATCAGAGCGAGTAATTTCTTTCACTTCGTGTCGCTGAAATAGAGCTTGAGCCGCCTCGATAATCGTTGGTGTCGGTTTGTAGCCGGAGGCGATCCAAGTTGTGAAATCAACAGTGCTGCTCGTCTGAATCTGAGAGAAACAATGGAGCGCCGCTCCAAGATCGAATTGGCTAGCCAGAATTGGCTCAGCTACCATATCGTTATGCCAGGTGATCGGCTGCAGCCCTCTTTTGGGCGCGCCAGTCGACACAACAACTGGAATAATTGGCGCATCATGGCTTCCGCTATGGAAGTTTTTGAGATCGAGTGCGTAATCATGGACCTGCTCGATGGCACCACGGTCGAATGTATTAGCGCCGACCTTAAATTCGAGAACTATCACCGCGGTTTCTATGACGAGAACAACATCGGCTCTCCTCCCCATGCGAGGGATAATTAACTCGAAGAGGATATGGCCACAGAGGTCAGGCACTACGGACTTGAGAATTCTAATTTGCTCAAGCCAAGCGTGCCGCTGCTGCTGCTCGAGCGCAAAACCGTGAGCTCGTGTAAGCTCTCCTAAAAGGAAAGAGGCGTCCGCCGACTTGAACTCGGAAATCGTGCTTTGGTGGTACGAGCTGCGCATAAGAACATATACTGCACTTCCGAACCGACAAGCTACCCCGACCTGCGTCTGACGTTCCTTCTCCTGGTTGGGGCTCGCAACTGCGTGCAAAGGCACCGGTTTGTTGGGTTAGAGCAAGCGGTGGGGCGCAAATGATCTCCCCTTGCTGTTGGAATTGACTATTGAACGAGAAGATCACCTGAGATCATAGCGCCGTGTCTATGGCGGCGGCATCGAGCGCCATGACCTCTCGGCAATGGGTTTATGGTAGATCAACACCCGTCGAATAGTGCCCCGCAGCTAGTGCAGCGTTCCAGGCTAAGGCCCGACCTACCTCAAGACTCGGATTACCCACTCTGGACAGGCCAGACAGCCCAAAGCTGGGACAATCGCAAGATGCACCTTCTGTACTCTTATCAGACCTATGTAAAACCTTGACTATCAGCGTCCCCCGCGAAAAGCTGGCAATGACGCCCAAGAGGTGAATGACGTATGGCAACTAAGATAAGAAAGAGAAAAGCGACCTCGACCAAGCGCGTCGTTGAGAAGGTTGCAAGTGATCCGACATGGAGCATCCATTTTGGCCGCCTTGCTCGAACTCAAAAGGGACGCCCCTCAAAGGAAAAGAGTTTGTTCAAAGCAGTAGCAGAGAAAGTACCCTATGGGCTCATCTCTGAGGTCCGCAAACACGTGCGTGCGCAGAATGGCAGTATCGGTGAGAATGGTGTTTATATCGCTCATGACTCAATGGGCTATGCTCGGTATATTGGCCGAGGGAATGTGTTCAGCCGCCTACTTGCGCGCAAAAAAGCGCAAATGTTGGAGTTGGCCTATTTCTCTTTTTACATAGTCGAAGACAAGATCCATGAACGTGAGATTGAAACAATCATGATAAGGGCGGCAGGTCCGCAGCTTCATTTCAATGATAAGAAAAGACGTATAGATATTCAATCTGGAGACGTTAGAGATTTCGAAGCCGGAACGCTCTTCTACGAGCGCCAGTACAAAAAGGGGCGGCGAAGCACAGGCTGACCTGATAGATTTCTAGTGAGTGATCAGGCTGGAACGTTAATAGAGTGAGGGTTTGGTCTTGCCCCAACATCGCTCTTTGACCCAGGCCCACCCACCGGCAATGTTGAAAAGAAGCTTGATCCGGGCTTCAGGACGGATCGGCCGCGAAATCCCCTCCTCTGTTCCTCTTGGCATAACCAGATCCCATATCCGCTATCGGCGAATGCTGTGGCGATGATGCCATACTATTTGCGCCGTTGGCGTCACAGGAATTTTCCGTGAAGTCAGTTTCATTTGAATGCTCATCGCAGAGCCAGAGCCATTCTGCCCCTTTAGATTCCGAGCATCCTGTGCTGCTCAGCCCAGTCGGGCGGCAACTCGGCGAAGCTCGTCACCCCTGTTCCGCGCATCAGTCGGCCCTCGACAGCCGCTTGCACAAGAGCAGGCGCTAGGAAAGCCAGCGACAGCGTCATCCGGATTGAGCGCTCCGACAGCCCCTCACGGGCGGCAATTGCATGCGTGCTTGTCACCTGCTTCGAGGTCAGCTCTCCGACCCAGGCCCGCTCACGAGCGACGCTGAGCAGTAGCTTGTACGTGCTTCGGGACGAATTGGTATGGAGATCCCTCCTCCATCCCTTTTGGCGGAGTCGCTCACGCTTGCGGGTATGCCGCGGGTCATTGCCCTCCCAAAGCTACTTGCGGAGCCGGCATAATTGCGCCTCGTCCGGCATTCGCTTCGGCCTCCGCCCGGCCGAAGACACGCCCGGCGGTCCCGAGCTTCGCCCAACTGCGTCCGGAGATCCAAGGTCAAACGGATGCTACTCAAATTCATCTGTGTATCTTCCGCGTACAAGAGCGTAAATATGCCACACTGGAGAGTACCTGTCTCCGGGCTCAAAGTCATCACTGGCCGTGAGTTCAATCTCACCGTCCTCTCTCAACTTGAGCACGGAGAGCCCGGGCCAGTACTCGCCGTCCGAAGAACGATACCCCAAATCCTCTGACAATGACGAACCTTGGATCGATGCGCATTGGAAGCTCCATCCGCGCGATTCCGCAAGTGCTTCTATGATATTAGGCGGGTCTGGAGAAACTAGTAGTATTATTCCGACGGATCTAAAATAAGCGCTTAATCCGTTTATGCCGTCGGCGTACGCGGCGCAATGCTGACAGCTTGCGCCCATGTTATGAATTAAAATGATGGTTCGCGTTCCATCGAAATAGCTACTGAGACGCCTTGTTCCAGATGTCGTTTGGAGTTCATAATCTGGCAAGACGCAGGCTGCGCTCGACCGCCGAAGCTGGACAAGTTCTTCCTGAAGTTCGTATATCCTCATTTCCAGCTCACGAGCCTTAACGTGATCGTCAGGTTTGATGCGTGCCATGTTCGCCGCTCCAGTCCGTTTAGGCCGCCTCAAGACTTATCCGGAAAATTGCGGACGAGACCACCGCGCCAGAGAGCCCCTTTGAGACGGCGACCAAGATATCTCCATTTCTCTCCGAACAAACATCGTCGACGAAAAAATTTCTAGGCAGGAAAATCGTCTCTACTATCTCCCCGTTCTCGATATTCAGCTTCAACAGTGCAGCATCAGATGAGACCGGTGTTTGATCGATGCCTGATATTGATCCCAGAATGCCACCTGCATGGCGACAGAACCCGCTACTGAGAACATGCGGCCTATCGACGGAGGAAATGAAATCACCTTTGCTGAGATCAAAAAAACTAAGATTCGTCCCGCCCGCCGCCATCATGACGTCTGCCGAGCAGACGCCAAAGACAGCAATGTCGCCCTTTACGTCGATTCCGTTGATGTTAGTAGCTCCTGGTATCGTGATAACGTCGACTATCCGACCCTCATCATGTATGTCGATTTTCGATAGTTTCCCCTCCGGCCAGTGCGCCTGCCACAAGTGCTCTCCGTCCCATGAAGCTCCCGTCAGCCTGCTCTTGATTGGAATCTCCTTGATCATCTGGCCCGTCTCCCGGTCCAGGATTGTAACTACGCCGTGTTTAGGCATTTGGATGCCCCCGACCAAGCGGATACTTGCCCGCTCGCGCGGGGCGCTCGCAGCGAAGAATACTGGGGACCCTTCTGCCTTCCGCCCCTTCCGCGAATCCATTTTCGTTTCTTTGGTCATTGAAAGGTCGACGCCGAAGATGTCTGCTCCAATCAGGAAGACTCCGGTCAGGCGGTGCCTGACCCCACGGTACTTGACAAAACCCTCGATCTCAGCGGTGAGAGTGGGCGCCTCGTATCGAATCCTGATTTCGCTGATCGACTGAAAGTCGTACTCGCTAACAAGCGGAGCCTTTCCGTCCCGTCCAGAGATTCGGATGAGACAGCCATCTACCACGCTCGCTCTGAAGCCAAACTCATTGTATTCACCAGGTTCGGAAGAGCCTTCAGCTTCGAACAAGAATGAGAAAGTTTCACCGTTCTCAGTGGTTAGGCTACTTTGGAGTGACATCCAGAATTCCGAATGGTCGCAGTAAGAGACCGCGACGAATTCTTTTTCTTTTCCGTCGCTGGCGGTCAGCGTCCCGCTTGCTATGCCTCTCGCGGAGCGAGGCACATCGAATAACTTGGTCACCTTGTACTCCCTCACTACCACCTCTACATCGTCATTAAAGACAGCAGGAAGTGGCAACAGGCGGTCAGATTTTCTTATCGCTCTAGAATACTGTGTTGACAAAATTTGCCCGTTTACCGAGTAACTATAGCTTTTGACATAAAATTCGCTGGGAAAATCTACGCTGGGTCCAGCGAACGGCGAGGGTGTGGGCAGACCCGTCGACGTGAAAGCTGCAGGCTGAGCCGGCACCCGGTCCACTTCAAGGATTGTATCGACAAGTTCAGCCTGATCCAGAGCGGGCATGTTCGCCTCCACTTTCGGGTTGGTAAAGATGGTCAGCGCCGTGAGTGTCTTGTTCCGTAATTGTCAGAAACGCCATCTCGGAGCTTCATTCTAGCGGCTCGCCAGTGCACGTCATTTAGAGCTCCGGCCGCTGCCGCACCATTGAAGGCGGCATCGGCACTACCAGTCTTTAGGTCTGATCGGATCCGGCGCCATGCCGCCATCTCCGTTGTAGTCAAGTCGTCCGCTTGCGTCACAATGAACAGACCGATTATTCAAGCAAATTTCTCCGCTGTTTTCGCCGCTTGATAACTTTCCAAAAAAAGTTCCGAAGAAAATTGTATTGGCTTCGACTCCGGTATGCGGGTTTATTCGAGGCGAGATCTGAAAGTCGCCTACACCGAGGTTGCCAGCCTTCTTCACAAGCATCAGCGGCTCAGTATGTCCAAATCCGAAGAATATCCCGCGCACTGATTCCGGCATTGCCGTACCCCTCACCGTGTATCGAGCGTTCGTGAATGTGTGGGCGAGCCTGAAGAAAGTCATAGGACAGCCTGTGTACACAGGCTGGTTGTGCGATACGTCCTCGACTTTGCCGGATGCGTAGAAAGGACGCTTTACAGAAGCCCAATAGTTGTGCCGATGCACTGATGCGCTAATCTCTGTCGTCTCGCCGGAGAAGGGGAAATGCTCGAAGTGCATTGTTCCGTCAGGATGGAGGCCGGCGACCTGCTTTTCGAGAACGAGCAGATTTTCGAAGGTTTCGGCTTTAACCAATGCCATCGCGTCGCCGAAGATTTCGGTGAACCACAGGGGTGAGATCTGGGTTTCAACCTCGACCGCGCCAATTCGCGTTATGGCTCGGCATTCGAAAAGGAGCGGCATCGTGACGTCGAACGTGCGGCCTTCATAGTGGCGCACCGGACGAATTGAGGCAGACTGTGCCAGTACATGGCCTGAGTTTACGCCACGCAGTATGGCTAGTTCCTGGAGGGATACGCGTGCCCATTCCGCCAACTCGATGTCGACGGTGTCTGCGTCTCGAGCCCACGTTTGCAATGCCGCTTCGACCGTTTCGGGCGCTCGGTTCATGACTTTCCGTAGGGCCAGAAGAGCAGATACACGACCTCGGCCGGGAGGCATCTCATTGATGCGGGAGACAATGCAGTCGACGTCCGGGTTGTGTTTCCGGACCTGCGCCCATATTTCCTGGTCGGCGCGGACGGTAGCGGCACGTTCGCCGATTGGAGGGTTGTCGTTGATAAGAATCCGGCGCAGGCGCCTTATGTTGTATTGACCAGATGCGTCGCGGAACGCTTTCACTGATGCCGCGATCTCTGGCAAAATTTCGGCTCCGTAGGATTTTGACAATTCTTGCGGGAAGACGTAATTCTCCAATTCGCCTAGGAGAAGCTCGGCATAGTCCGCGCAAGTCTTGGCCGCTACGCCCCCGATCAAGAGATCTTGCTGGAGGGCGTTCGGCTCTATGTTATTTCTCATCTCTTCCTCCTTTACTCGATCCCCAAGTGTAAAGATCTGCGCGGTGTGCGCTTCCGATCCGCTTTTATGCTGTGGGTTGCTCCCGACGCTTTGAAGAGCCGAGCCTTTGTTACTCAGGACGTGCCTCAGTCCGACGGACGCGAGCATCGCCTCCGCAATACTGGCGGCGGCAAACCGGACTTTCGTCCTCGGGCCTCCCGTCAGCCGTTGCCGCGCAGCGAGCTGCTCGATCCTGTTTCGAAGCGTGATGTGCCCCGCCCGGGCATCCTTCGAGTGGAGGCTCTCGAGCGTCTTGGAGCGCGCTTTCACCGCCGCCTGAAGTGCACGAGGCATATCCGCGAATGCCTGCTCGGGGTCGCAGCCTTCGTGGTAAGGCCCGGCGCACGTCCTTGCAGCACATCTGTGCGCCAAGCTCCCATACTCGGAAGGATTGCTTCGTGAGAATGCGGGTGTGAAGACCCACTCGGGCATCTCCGGCACGTTCGTCACCTACGACGTAGTCTTAAGGCGGATTTCAAGCAGTTAAAGCCCAACGGTCACCCGGCTCTGTCAGAGGGACTACACGGCGGACGCGGCCGATTCTTGTATTTCCGTTACGGCTCGCTCACGACAGCATCGATACCAAGGCTAGCCCATTCCTCCCGCTGCAACAGCATGTGAATGCGCCGATAGCCGTAGTGCACACACGGGTTTCGGCGATCTCCCGGATGCGCTTCGACAGGGCAGCCTGCGAAAGCCGGCGGGAGCGGTGGAAGTAGGAGGATTTCTGGAACTGCAGCACGTGGCATACCCGTCGGATCGAGACCTGGAACGCGTCCTGCAGACCATCCTCCAGTCGCCGCACCCGCGCAGGCTTCAGAGCTTCTTTGACAGCACGTCCGGCAGCATGGCTTTGTCGAGCGACAGGTCCGCCACCATCTGCTTCAGGCGCCGGTTCTCCTCCTCGAACTGCTTGAGGCACCCGACCTCCGAGGGCATCAGACCGCCGTACTTCTTGCGCCAACGGTAGTAGGTCTGCTGCGAGATCCCTGCCTTGCGGCACACCTCCTTGACGCTCACGCCGTCATCGACCTGCTTGAGCAGGACGGCGATCTGCTACTCCGAAAATTTGGACACCTTCATGGCCTATCCCCTTCTCCCAGCCGGGAGAGATTACGGGAAAATTCCCACTTTGGCCGGTCCAGCTTCCAGGGATCAGGTTAGGCTGAAGCGCTTGGGTTTGGTGGTCCAGCGCCAGGGTTAGCTCGCTAGGGCGGAACGGCGCCGAATGACTATCATTCCGATAATATCGCTATGGCTCGATATGCTAGAGAAGGCGCTCCACCAACGCGGTGCTTCCCCCGGCATGGTGACCTGGACTCAGTAAAGGCGCGGGTCCTTGAACTCCCGAATCTGGCATCGCTATCGAGGCCTGCACCAGGACCTTCTTAGGACCCAATCTTCAGCAGTGGCGCGAGTCTCGGCAATAGACTTGTTCCAAAACTACGATTACGTCTAAAATTTTGCAAAGCAGCGGCGGCCAAATCTCAGAAACAGATCAGTTCGTTCGCCTAATGTCGTCGAGAATCGCTGCTGTGAAGAATGGCTTTGCTTGAGTCTGGAAGTTGAGATCTCGAAAGCGCTTGCGCACCAGTCCCTCGAACATAACGAGCGCCCAAATAGCTGCTACAAAGCCGGGAGCGCTAAACAGACCAAAGCGTCGCTGTATCCTGAATACGTGATGCGCGAGATCAGCCACTAGGAAATCGCCAGCTAGACGTCCATGGTACCGGTGGACCAGTTGGCAGACCTCTTCGTGGAACGCAACCGGGTCCATATTCGCCGGCACTGATAGCGCCGTTGCTTTGATCGCGTTCGCGCAGCCGACTGGATCGTTGCACGCGATCGAAAGAAAGAAATCTCTGAAACAACGTCGATCATGATCGCTGAGGGTTGTGACTAGGCCAGCATCCACAAGCACAAGGACCCCGTCAGGCCGAATGAGTAGGTTCCCTGGGTGCATGTCGCAGTGTACAATTCCCGTCTTGAAAATCATTGTGTACAGACCATTCAGAAGATCCTTCACAGCTGAACGGAAGACAGTAACCGGCACACTTGCGTGGGTAAGTGGAACTGCGTCTTGGACGAATTCCATCACGAGTACACAGCCCGATAAAATATTCTCGTGAACTCGTGGTACTACAACTCGTGGAAGGTGCGCGAGCGCCTTCTGAAAGCAGAAAAGGTGGCGCGTCTCCTCACGCATATCCGTCTGCGCCAATATCATCGCGGAGATTACATCGAAACTCTCAATAATTGGAATTCCCTTAACAGAGGGCCACTTAGAAACTGTTTCGACTAACCAGCGAAGACAGGAAACATCACGAGTGATTTGATCTGCCACACACGGGCGTACGATCTTCACAGCAACTGGAGTTCCATCCCGTGTTACTGCTCGGCATACGGCCGCGACGCTGCCACACGCAACAGGCTTCGCGTCGAAACTCTGAAACACTTCCGACAGAGGTTTGCCGAACGAGTTCTCGACAACGCATCGTAGTTCGATCTGGTTCGGCGAAGTAACTTGGTCCTGTAACCTTGATATTGGATGAAGCAGTGTGTCAGGAAAGAGGTCGGTCCGATAACTTAGCATTTGAGCAAACTTTATGAACACGGGGCCGAGTGACTCTGCCGTATTTGCAAGCGCTACCCCAATCGCATTGTCCCGCCTCCTCCGGTCCCGTGTCGCAGTTGCAGCGATAATTTGCGGCAACTGGCTGACCGTTGCCCCAAGCAGAACAGCGCTGATCGATGCCAGTCGCCACAAGTCTGGGCCAGTTCTGCTCCGCTCCCTTTTTGTGCCTAACCGAACCATGGCCTGGTTGCTGACTCAGTAAACACGGTCGCGGAAATAGTCCTCGAAGCCAGCACTTCCTCCCGGGCCGACCCCTGCAGCGAAACTACCGACGCTCGAGAAGTCCAAGGGTACTGTTCGCCAGTAACGAGAGAAATTTATTCCCTCGTCGAATTCGTGCTGCGAAATCTCACTCATTCCCGTGCAGGAGCCCGCAGCGAATTCTATATACTTCTGTGAAACATATCCGGCATGTGGCTTCTCAAACGCTACTTTCACATCGCGAGGTGGAACTTCGCCTGCCCCGACTGCAATTGCAATTCCTGATTGATCCTCAACGAAACGCTCTTTGTTTATAAAGATGTCGTAATTTATCGCATACGCGATGCGGGCTGGAAAATCAGCTGAATCATAGGGATATCCGGGATCTGGCGCCTGATCCGCGGTCGCTAAGCTCCGCGCGGGGTTCACGGTTTGAATCCAGCCACTATATATTCTGGGTTCCGTGCCAACTGCCCATGCACGTTCTAATGCAGCCTTCGCATCTGCTGCGTCTCTTATTGACGGATTGAGGCCAAAACGAATTTCCAAAGGCTGCTGTGAGCGGGAGAGCGAAGAGAGAGTGGTGTTGCCCGGAACTTGGACGGAGTTAACGGTTAGCCCGCGTACTGGTAACGAGGCTGCTACAAAAGGTCGTTCTTCGCCTCCAACAAGACGTCTCCCGGTTGGAGCAAGTGGCGCCAATGCAAGCAGATAGCGCGCTCTATCAACCGCATTCGCAATATCGAACCCGTCCGATACTCCAGGTATACCTGGAGATTTCTTGTGAAACACGATCAGTGGTTGCCCTTCAGCGGTAGAAGCATTGAGCAAGTTACCATTGGCTGAAGCTATGTACTCGAGCTTAGCGTTGGCTACAATTTGCGGCGGAAGTATCTGCCAGTAAATCCGGTTGTTGGAGTGACTATAGAAGGTGCTATTTGGTCCATGCTCCTCATACGGTGCCCAAACGCGGAAGTGATGACTTGTAAGATTCCGTATCTCAATATCTCTAGCATTTGAGAAGATATCGCTTGGCGAGATGTCTTGGCCCGGATCGACGCCAATATGAAAATTTCGAGATACACAAAAGGTAATCGCTGCCGGAACATAATCTGCAAACCCTGTTGCCGCATCCTCTAGAAAATGCCCGCGTGGATCGTTGAAAAAGAGTTGGTTCAGTACTGGGCTTTTCCCGTATAGATCCCAGTCTCGTATAATGAATTGGAACTCTCGTGTTCCAAGATTATTGATGTACGGTGGCATCACCTCAAGCCTCATAAACGCCTTAAGGCGCAGAGTATCTTCCATCCAAGGATCAGAAGCAGACCGGCGTGCTTTTATTGGAATCGTTATAGTTGATCCTTCATACTCTAGAAATGTCTCCCACTGATTTAGCGCGCGGAACGTTCTATAAGGCCCGGAGATAATAGGCTTTACCATGATCATCCTCCATTTTTTGATCAGTGTGTGGCGGAAGTCCTAGCCACTTGACCAGAAGGTTGTCTCTTTCGTTCAGTCCATTATAGCTCTGGTCGCTCGACGCTCTATTAGTACTAAGCCAGGCAGCGAAGTGCACCGTAGGTGACGGAGAGCACCGCAGGATTCCAGGGGTGTGTCGGCTGGCTTGCCGGGAGGTGGCGCATTGATCACGGTTAAGTCACCGCAGAACAGCGATTTTGAATCAAAGCAGCAACTCGTAGCAGTCCATCACAGAATGGTCAGAGTCATCCCAGCTGGACGTCAGCTTTTGCGGCGGCTCAACGGACAGGTACCGCCTTTGCCTCCATTATTTGGGCCGGATCGACAGCCCTTCCTCGCAGTAGAGGCAGTACGTGCGCTTGTGTTGACTGGCCAGCCCTTCCGCCGCCGCAGGATGTGCAGCCTGCGGTAGCCGTAGCGCACCGGAGCATCTGCCCGCTCCTTGAGCCGCATCCGCAACTCAATTTGCGCGTCCGACTGCTTGCGGTAGCGCTGAGAGGAGCGATGAAAGCCATTTGCCGAGCCTGCCCGCCGTTCGCTGATGCCATAGGTCTTCTGCAGATCGCCTGCGACCTCACGTCGAACGGCGGGCTTCACCACTAACGGGATGATCTGTCCCGCTCTACCTCGGGGAGGGGGAGCACGTGAGCAGAGGAGGAAAGGCGCTATCCAAGAGCCGGCAAGGGAGCGCCGTCGTTTATGGTGCCAACCGCAGAAAGAGCATCCTCCACGTCGTAGGGCTCAACGAGCGTGGGGCTGTCATCCAGCGGTTGAAGTTCGGACGGGAGAAACTTCTGGCCTACTTCGGGAAGACCGAGCAGGCGTTCATCGACATGGAGGCCTCTCCCGGTCCGCCGTGGCTAGCGCGCAAGCTCCAGGGCATGGGCAGTCGGGTGCGTACCATTCCAGCACAATTCGTGAATCCCTATGTGAAGTCGAACAGGAGCGACACCATCCATGCCGGGGCCATTGCCGAGGCGGTAACGCGCCCGACAATGCGCTTTACCCAGGTGCGCTCGACCGAGCAGGTCGGCCTGCAGGCCTTTCACTGCATGCGTGACCAGCTGGTCACCCGTCGGGCGCGGCTCACAACTAGGCCCACGCATTCTGCATCGAGTACGGGATCGCAATCCGGCACGGTGGCGTTCGGCTTGCCGAAGCGAGCCTTACCGAAGCTACCGTCTGCAGAACGGTTGCAGAGCATTCAGAAGGGCATCCGGTGGTGCCGTTGCGACTAGGCCACCAGTCGCCATCCGCATACAACCAATCTCCTGGAATCCTTGGGCGACAACGGCGTTGGCGCCGATTAGAGGCCGCGCGTATTCGAAGTTGAGGCCGATGCGGTGCGCCCGTACGTAGCCTAGCCGCATCCTGATCTCAATCTCGTCGAACGCTTGCAGCTCTTCGAAGTATTCGCAGGTCACCCGGATCGTCACTAGCCGGAGGTCACGCGCGATCTCCTCGAGGAGCTCCGGCGCATACGTCTTTAGGAACATCTCGCGGCATCGACCTTGCCACGATACGTGCCGGGCATAGTAGACATTCCCGACGACATTTGTTTCCTCGAAGCATACGGTGTGACGGTAGACGAATGCTGTGGCGTCAGTCACATCTAGCGCTTGCAGGGCTAGTTGGTACTCCATTAACCCTCTCCTTGTGCAATGGTGCTGAAGGCGACACTTTGAACGCCCAGTACCGATGGAAGGTCCAGCGTGAGTAGAACCATGTCTTCTATGCGCACGACCCGACCCGATGGTAACTCGCCCGCCGGATCGAGGACGACCCGCCGGCCGAGCTTCCTACATGCCTCGGTTGCTGCAGTGTGCCGGGCAGTCATGTCCTCCTGCAGGGTCTCAACATCGCATCCGATGCGTCCCCGAGCCACGACAGCCAGAGTAACGTCTTGTCGGTGAGCTATTGAGACTGATCCAGTGCCCCGCGACCGCATTGGCGCTCCGTCGGCACGATGATCCACGTCTTCCATCCCCAATTGCGCGAGGGCGATGCGGCGACGCCCGTCCCGCCCGCTACGCTGGTCTCTAACAAATGCGACCTCGACACTGTCGTCCTGAAACGCCTCACGGACCATACGCTCAAGGTACGGTACGAACAGCGCGGGCTGCGCCAAGAGACTTGGTGTTGGGTCGATATCGTTCAGCGCTCGAAACACAGCCTTCTCCCAGCGCTGAATGCATTCCCCATTCATGTCTTCGACGAAGATGTCGAACACATATCTCTTCGCCTGCGCCTCGCGCTCGATGGCGCAGATCCGCGCCGGGACTCGGTCACTCACCACCTCAATCTGCCCGATGGAGACGGGCAGAAGCCGTCGATGCGGGATTGTGACTTGCAGAGCATGCATGCAGGCGTCGGCCGCTCCCGGATCCCAAAGAAGAAAATTCCAAGGTTCGTAGGCGCTGAACCAACGTTCTCCGGAGGGCCGCGAGAGCGAAGCGTCGACGCGACGTGAGCTGGCAGCCTCGAGGCGTTCTAATCGGCGGAACCGGCCCGTACTGAAGATCAAGCCTTGGTATAGATCGTCACTCGGTAGGCTGCACCGTGGTACGATATCCGGTAGGCTAGCCGCTGGCCGGATTGGACGATCCTCCGACGACTTGAAGACAGCTCGCATGGCTGGGCTCGTGAAGTTGTCATCAGCCGAGAACAAGCTAACTTCGACCGATTCATTGAGTTGCAGCGCTGCAATGCGAATGACAACTTCTCCTCTCCGCGGAACATTGATTGCTCGGTCGAACGCCACATTCTCAACCACCCTCAGTGCCCGAACCGGCAAAAGGCATGACGCTGCCTGAGCCATCGCCTCGATCGCCATGGCACCCGGGAAGACTGGGTGCCCTTCGATAATGTGGTCGGCGAGATAGGGATCGCGTCCTTGCGACAGGCTTGTCTGGAGCACAATTTCTTTGTGAGGGAAGTGGATGAGAGGCTGGTCGACGAACCGAAGCGATGGAAGCGCTAGGTCACCAAGATTAAGATCCGGAGGCGGCCCGAAGCGACTAGTCACTGCGACGACTCCACACGCGCCCGCCCCAACGAAGTGGTCGAACACGTCCAAAGCATCGTCCATTGAAATCGGGTCGACGCCCGACGATGTGAGTCGCTCGATCGTGCCGAGCCGTTCTCCCATACCAAGGCCGCCCCAGACCGACCACTCGATGGCGAGTGCCGAACGGCCGGGCCCCGCCTGGGCCCAGTCGTCGGTCGCGGCGCTCTGCGCCGCATTCGCAAGGGCGTAATGCGCCTCACCGTCAAGACCGATGCGGCCAATCAGGGAGCCAAAGGTGATGATCCGCCGCAGCGATGGCCCACAGGCTGCGATGGCATTCGTGAATGCATCCATCTTCGGGAGAAGTGCCCGACGCGCCGTATCGGCGTCGACTGACGAGATCCGCATTGGCTCATTCACCGCGGCGGCATGAAGCAATGTCGTCGGAGCTCCAAACTCCTCGAAGCTAGGAGCAAGAGCAGAAGCGAAGGGTGCTTGCTCGTTGGCGTCGGCGCAGACGTAGACGCAGCGGATCCCTCCCCTCTTGGCACGGGTAAGCGTCTCCAAAATCTGAGGTGCGTCCGGCGGACTGCGGCCTACAAGCACGAGCGATGCTCCAGTCTGACCGAGCCGGAGAGCGCATTCCGCAGCGATGCCGCGCCCTCCTCCGACGACCAGCACCACGTCACCGGGTCCGGTGGCCGCTTGGGGATCTGAGGTCGGCTGCACATGCTCAAATATTGGCACCTCCAGTGCGCCGCTGGCGCGGACACGGATCTCCGAATAGCGCTCGCATGGCCAGTTCAGTGCCGCATCCAAGTCGTTGGAACACAGATGGCCTTGGTCTCCTGCGATTACGCGAACCTTGCGAAACGATCGCTCGTGCGCCAGCGATCGGGCAAAACCTGCGACGGGTGCATCGTCGTGCAGAATTGCTAGGTGTGAGATTCCCTCGCGTGCAGCCTGAGCGACCAGAGCAATCAGTTGCTCCGCCACTATACGGGTGAATGGGCCAGCGAGGCGGATCGCCAGTCCTTCTGTGCGGGGGCAAGTGAGCGCTTCATCCGCGCCAACGATGGTCAGGATCGACCATTCGATAGATTCTTGCCTGGGTTGCGTCGCTTCGGCCGGCACCCAGCGCATCGCATATGTGTCAACCCACGGCCGCACACCTGAAATTCGCCTCGACTGAGGCTCCTGATCGAGATCTCGAAGCTCCAAAAGTGCACTGCAGAGAATCCGCGACGTTGCATTTGCGAATTCAGTGGGGGCTGCGGGCGTCCTGGCGTCAAGGGCTTTCGCAGCTGCGCTTACTATGCGGGTGACCGCAAGTGAGTTCAAATGGAGCTTCTCAAGGAAACGATCATCCGCCCCGAACGTCCCCTCCGGCAATCCGGTTTGAGCGGCAATGACCGCAAGGACCTTTGCGAGAGGATCGCCCGATAGCACCACAGGATGATCGGGAACTTCAAAAGGTTCCGGAGCCAGTGGCAGCCGCTTGGCGGGGTCCGATGTGACCTTGCCGCAGGGACTCTCAAGAAAGGCCGGAACTACCATGTCTAGGGAACGGATCTGCCGCTCGGCATAGAGTGGCCTGGAGTTCAGGTCGCATCCTCGAACATGGAGTTCGGCCAATGTGGAAAGGAGAGGAGCCAAAGAGGGCCCGAAGGCGTCCGTCGGCATCGATGGGATCCCACGCTCCTTAACCAATCGGGACAATCCCTGACCTGGCCCGATCTCGATGAACAGATCGGCAAGACCTGCCGCTGCGCTCATTGCGGTATCGAAGCAAACCCTTCTTGTGAGCTGTTCTGATAGAAGGTCACGCATACTCGCCTGCGCATCGAGAGGTGCTCCAGTCACCGTAGAGATGACTGTCTTCCTAAGAGGCTGCCAGTGAATACGATCCAACAGCAACTGCAGACCAGGAATGGCTCCCACCATATCTGGACTGTGGAACGCATGAGAGACGCGCATCGACGTCGTTTCGATGTTCCCCTCGCCGAACAACGTCGCCAGCCTGTCAATCGCCACGGACGGCCCGGCAAGGACCGTGTCAGCAGGTCCGTTCTCACAGGCAATGACAGCCCCGTATCGATCGGCAATCGGCTCGATCTCGCTGGCAGGACGCGCAACCCGGAGCATCGCGCCGCCTGGACGGGCGTCGCGGGCCATAACGGCACCCCGCTGCCCGGCAAGCACGAGAGCGGCTTCGGGGCTCAACCCACCGGCCCAGCACACGGAGGCGATCTCTCCCAGGCTGTGACCGACCGCAAGGTCCGCCTGAAGTCCTAGGCTTGTTATGAGACCGAGCGCCGCCAGATTCGCCGCCATGATGGCCGGCTGGGCAATCTCCGTCGCGTCACACTTTGCGCCCGCGCTCGGCGGAAGCCCAGACACCAGCTCGGCAGCGAGTCCAAAACATCGCGGCCATAGCCCGCCTGTCGGTCTCACTGGGGCGGCCTGTCCAGGGAACAGGAACCCTAGGCGTGGCGCTGTCGCAGCATGGCCAAGAAATACCCCGTGTTCCGGCTCGCTTCGGTATTGGCCGCTCGTCATCCCGGCCTTGGCGCGGGTGAGACGAGCGGCAAGATCGTCCCCCCGTCGGGCGAGAACCGCAGCTCGAACGGATCCTTTTTGCAGTCGCTGTGCCACAGATGCGGCTGCGTCGGTCACGTCGGACATGCTCATCGAGCTCGCGCGGGCCTCAATCGGGCCGATTTGCTCGATCACATCCGCCGGGGTCTCTCCCGCGAATAGGAAGAGTTCAACATCATGGGAATTCGGGGCTCGACGGGGTACCACCTGGCGGGTCGTTCCGGTGCGCTCGACCACCACGTGGGCGTTGATGCCGCCAAATCCAAAACTAGACACCCCAGCGAGCGCCGCCCGGCCCTCAATTGCTGACACTGCTGCCGGCTGAACCCGATGATCGACCTCTTCGAATACCGGATGAGGCACGGTACAGCCGGTGTGCGGTGGCACGGTTCTATGCTGAAGCGCCGCAATTGTCTTGATCATTCCGGCGAAACCAGCAGCCGCTTTCGTATGGCCAATGTTGGCCTTTATCGACCCGACGGGGAGCGACTGCCGTCCCTGCGTCCGAAGCGTTGCCAGGGCTCGTATCTCGATCGGATCTCCTACGGGCGTCCCGGTCCCATGGGCTTCGATGAAGGCAACGTCGTTTGGATCAACCCCAGCGCCTTCATAGGCACGTTCAAGAGCCAGGACTTGACCAGCTACCGATGGTCTCGTGAGCCCTCCAGCCCCATCCGTCGAAAGACCCCATCCACGGATGCGAGCAAGATCAGGCAGGTTAGCACGGCTGGCGTCACCCTCCCGCATCAGCAACACGAATGCACCGCCCTCGCCCGGCCAAAACCCGTTCGAGCGCGCATCGAAGACTCGCATTTCTTCTGCTGCAAGAGCTCCGTTGCGTGAGAAACCCGTTAATTCGAAAGGATCAAGACTGAGGTCAACTGCGCCGACGAGTACGGCGTCGACCTGCTCCGACGCGAGCAGGTTGGCAGCATCGGCAATCGCTACCAGTGACGACGCGCACGCAGCATCGACCGTGTATGCGCCGCCATGAAAATCAAAGTGGTTGGCAATGCGACCTGCGATGGTGTTTGCAAGGCCGCCGGCAAGGCTATCTTCGCTGGGAGCTGAGAACTGCCGGCGCAGCTCGGACGCGAAAGCAGCTCGAAGACGTTTGCTCTGTTCAGGAGTAAGCCCCTCACTCTCAGCACTGCTCGCTAGGACGTCATCGAGGAACGGTGCACGGAGGCGTAACAGGGATGCCCGACTAAACTCGCCTGTTAGAGTGTTGGCCACCACAACTGCCGTCCGATCCGGGTTGAGCTTATGCAGCCCACCGGCGCCTGCGAGTGCCTCTTCAGCTAACTCCAGCGCAAGCCAATGTGTGAGATCCGTTGACTCAAAGGTGCTCTTTGGAATTCGGAAAGCGGCGCGGTCGAAACGCCAGTTCGTCAAGAGACCTGCTTGAATCGGCGTAATGGAGTCTGCCTCACCTACTACAGAAGCTGCATACCGAGCCAGATCGAGGCGTTCTGGCGGAATTGCGCGAAAGGACCTCCGTCCCTCTAGAACGTTCGCCCATAAATCTTCCGGAGAACATGCTTCAGGAAAACGGCAGGCGAGTGAAAGAATAGAGATCGCCGGTTGGGTCGCCATGATGCTACTCCGCGGCCGTGATCGGAGCCACAATGCTGGCGGGTTTTGCCGGCAAGCGCCGGATCCGCACGTGTCCAGAGAGTGCGATTAGCGCTCCTCTCCCGGCCGTGACAATCGTCAGGGCGTAGAACAGACCGAAGACAATGTGGAGTTCCATAAAGACCGCATAGCCGAATGCCACGGCGGTCGCGAATGCGATCTGACTTGAGACTTTAGTTGGCGTCGTCGCTGGATCAGTCACCATATAGAAGGTGAAAAGGATAAATGCGAAGCCCGTCATCGGCATGAGGCCGGCCAAGACTGGGGTGTCGTGGATGCTCGCCCGAACGACAGCCTGTACGGCGAAAGCGCCAACCCAGGCGAGGATAAGTGGCATGCGGCCGGTAGCCTTGGTGTTGAGATAGCTCCCTGTGCCGATCACGATTAACGGGAGCAGCCAGTCGACAATTCCGGCGGTGTTCTCCGTGAACTGGTAGGGCGGTGCGATGCTGACTGTGGGGAACAATAGGAGCGTGACCGTAATACCGAAATTCGACGGATTAAGGTAATGTCGAAGGGTTGGCTGGCCGTTCTTCGCAACGTCGACTGCGACCCGGAAGAGATACTTGGATGCCATCGCGACTGAAGCCGCGAAAGCGACAGCAGAGAGGTTGTCCGCAGCATAGAGGAGCATCCCAACGGCAAGTCCGCTGATATGAGCGGGAAGCAAAAACTTCAGGAGGTTCAGGGGACCGCCTTCGTATCGTGCTGCCCGACGGCAGCATAGCGCTTCTACTGTCTCGCCGACGAGGTCGGTCAAATAAGCAGCGCCCACCGCTACGAACGGTGTCAGCCAGGATTGCTCAAATCCGAGCACCGTGTGTCCCAGAATGTTAAGGATCGTGATCGCCAGCGCAAAGCGTGACAACCCCCCGAGACGCTTTTCGGAATACCAACGGTCTGCAAGTGTCCGGCCTTGAGCCGCGGGCGCGGCGGGACCGATCATGTTAGCGGCCATCACTTTCTCCCGTCAGTTGCTGTGTCTGCCGGAGCGTTCTTCGGAAGGTCAGAAGGGCCGAGCACTATTTGGTGCCGTCCCGCCGCGACCCTGACAACCCGGGCGTGAGCGCCCCGATTGTCCCGCCAGCGGATTTCTACGTCATACACCTGCTCGGCTGGGCCCTGCCCGACGCCGAGGTGGATCTCAGGCGCACGCTTTCCGCCGTGGCCGCTCCCGCCGTCCACGAATGACGTGACAATCTGGCCGTTCGGCAGTCTCACACGAGCCTCGGCTCCGATGGCGGCGCGGGTACCGGCGACGGATCCGGGAAGTCGCAAGTCCAGGACGATCGCCTGCCCAACTGAGGACATGTTGCGCAAGAACAAGGAATCGCTCCACTGCCGGGCGACCGCTATCGATAGCCGTCCGTCTCCGAAGACATCACCGGTCGCAATGCCCCGCGAGATCGTCGCCGCGTCCAACCCGAGCGACGGCCACACATCCTGGTAGTGTCCGTCCGGTCCTGGGACGTACAGGCGATCGTGGTCATGGCCGGAGAGTTCGTCCCCGCGCGAGAAGCGCGGCCACATACCGGCCCAACGCAGCAGTTCATCGTTCCCCATGGCAAGTTCTTGCAGTTCCGGCCAGCGATTACGCCCTCCCTTCATGAAGCCGATGGCCTGCAGGATCGCGGGGCGCCCGCTATTTAGAAGGTCCGCAAACTTGATGTCCCATGCCCATCCACTCGTCCATGTGCCTCTGCGGCCACTCTCATCATGGAACGGTGCTTCGCCACGGGCCCATGCTCCGGCATCGCCGGTGTCAACGAACAGGAAGTGGCTCTCAAGCAGTGCATAGGGGGACGAGATGTTACTGACAGCGATTGCTGATCGGCCATCATCTCCAACCTGACCGAAGTCAACACCCATCCCCTTGAAGGAGTCGCGTCCGAGCACCTTGGAACGCGGCGTGGCTAGTCGTCGTGTTCCTTCCACTAACTCGAAGCGAGGGTTCCCAGGGATAGAGCGGTTAAGAAGCAGGCGATCTGAGCCAAAATCGTTCGCGATGTAAATTTCCGGCAGGTAGCGGAACTTCTGCATCTCGTCCCCAGAGTTCCTGATGAATTTGTCATCAAGGTCTCGTGCAGCAAGCGCTAAGGTCCAACCTCTAGCCATCTCGGGGGTGAACGCCCCGCTCGCATCCTGGTACGTTACCGATGTTCTTGTCGCGGTTTGCCAGAGCAGAAGTCGGTTGCTGCCACCATTCTCTGCCCGAGACATCGAATGCTGCATTTGCACAGTGCTAGTTGCCTGTTCATCAAGGACGAGTTCGCCATCTGCAAAGTAGTTGCCAAAGATGAGATCGGAACGCCCATCGCCATCCACATCTGCTACGACCGCAGCATTCGTGTTCCAGATCTCCCGCTTCGACGTAACCTCGACGGCGTCAAATGCCGACGAGTTTAACTCTCGACTATCTCGCCGCAGAAAGACAACTGGGGTGCGACCCCAATAGTAAACCAGAAGGTCGAGCCAACCATCCTCGTTGGCGTCAATTGGTAGGCATCCGGTGGGGGCGATCGTGCGCGGATCGTACCCGTCGGAGGGGGTCGGGAGGGCAAAGGCGTGATACCGGTCGCCAGTGCCGGGAGCAGGCAGAACCGAAACACTGTCGTTGCGTGCATCGACAAGGCAGATATCGGCGGGAAGTCCGGTTCCGGCGATATCCGCAATTGCAATCCCAGCACCGACTGACGAGACCCAGGCATCTATTTGCGCGAGGGCGGGGTTCACCTTCCGGATGCCGCGCATTGGTTGTCCGTTGTCTGCGGGCTTGAAATAAGACGGCGTGAGGCTCAACGAAGCTGCCAGTCTGCTCCTGTCCTCGTGCGAGATGCCTGCAGGCTTTGCGAGCAAGTAAAATGCAGCCACCATCATGACCGTGACGATCTTCGCTCCATGGCGTCGTAGATGTACGGTCATCGCTTCGCCTCCGGCCCATGAGCGAGTGAGTCAGCGACCAACCGGCGCCATGCCTCGTACGGCGGTTGGTCCCGCCGGGTGTTTGGGAGATGCTCCCGAGTGCTCCGAACGAGCATTGCAAGAGATGAAGCCTCAAATCCGATCGTGTGCGAGGCGATGTGTGTGTGAGAAGGGATATAACCTTGTCTTGCGCGCGCCTCGCACGCGAAGGCAATACCCTGGAGGAAGCTTGGTCGAACGGAGGTGGATAACCGAAGCGCCCGCTCAATGTCATCTGCATGGCTTGGTCCGGCGTATGCCATTGCTAGCCCCAGCCCAGACCAGAGATCGCTCCGGCGCTCCGGTGGGAGCAATCGAATGGTAGCATCAACGCGGTCGACGGAGCCGCCACAAATAAACCAGAGCGCCCGTCCGATCCCCTGATCGTAGACGCGAGCAGCATAACCGGACGTCTCGCGGCGCCAGCCACCCAGCACTCTCTTATGGGAAAAGAACCCGTCCCTGAATCCGAGACCGTCGAACGCCAGCCAGCTGTGAATCGGATCCAAGAGGTTCAGGATCTTCGATCGTCGCCACGGCACATAAGCGAACGCCCAGCCTGCCCCAACATGGATTAGATAAGTGTATTCCTGCTCGAACGATCTGATGAAATCAGAGAGTCGAATGGATCTAAATGGGAGGGCATCGCTGATAGCCGCGCTCATCGCGGCCCCCTCGGCGGCAAAACCTCGCAGTTGGCTCGTGACATCGTCCAAATGTTCTCGGAGTTGGGCGATGGTACTAGCTCGAAGGCCAACGTTGTAGCCTGCAACGAAAGTTTGGGCGATCTCCTCAAGCCGGTTGCGCCGTTCGGGATCGAGAGTTTGGAACCCGCGCGCGTCGAAACTCGCTGCGCTTGGCGAGATTGAAAGCAGTCGCTCAACAAGATGAGCGCTGCGTGTGAATGACCAAGTTGTCTTAGAGGCTAGCACGTCGTTCATCGCCGCCTCCACCTCATTGACCGCTGCACGACATGCTTCATAAGTGCCCAGATCGAAAGGAGTGATTTTGGTGATGGTGCTCCATTATCTCTGATATCTGACTGCCCCCGCGGTTTGGCAGACTGAGCTTCCACTAATGTCTTATGCACAAGCTCGAATGCTTTCTCTGGTCTGTCCACGGATTGGCGCCAGCCCTCCGAGTCTGGCTGCTGATGCCAGACTGTCCCGCGCCAATGGTTTTGCTCGAACCAGAATCGGAGGAGGAATGTTTGTAAGACCCGTGCGCGATCTTGATTGGTATGGCTCATGGGCCGACCCACAACTGCATGATGCAGTGCCACTAGTTGTAACCGTCGAGATCTCAGGATTCCTCACGAGAGGATCACGACATCCTTGTATCAGGAGAGGATAAAGCCAGCGATCTCGTCGTGACTCAGGCCGTGAGCCAGCCATCCCAAAGGGGACATGGACCCCAGTTCACATAGTGTGGGAGGACAAACAAGTATCACACTTGGAAATGGATACAGCCTCGCCATCCGTGGAGTGCGGCACTGAAAGGTATACAGCCGATATTATGGACCGAGAGCATAGGCTCTAGACATCACCGGCCTTTTAGTGCGCGTGACCTCCGAACTGCGTTTCCGCGTAGGAGTTCATCTGCGTGAATATCTCGCCCGAGACGATCTCCTGATAAAGCCGCTTAGTGTCTGGCATAGGATCAATGCCGAGATCAGTTCTTAGAACATGTTTCAATTGCTGGTAAGCGTGAATGGCGGTTGCTCTTTGCCCGTTGAGAACAAGGAGCAGCATGACATCTCGCTGAATGCTCTCACGCAAAGGATCAACCGCTAGAATTCGTCGGCCATATCGGAGCGCCTGTTCATATTGATATCGCCGTCCCGCAGCGCGCATCAACTCTAGCGTGCTTGTCACGAACAAGCAGTGGAGCCTTTCCCGTTCCTGAAGAATCCAATCACCGTCATCGCCGTCTAGAAAGGGGCCGCTATAACTCTCAACGGCGGTACTGATTGCATCCTCGTCCCCGTCTGTAAGGTGGGAACTCTTATGGCCAGCGATTTTTCGGGATACGGTCTGCAGGAGGTGCGTGTCGACATGAATGGAGGATGTGGGCTCCAGAACCACGTCATTGCCTATGGTCACCAGATGGCGGCCTCCCTGCTCGACCCCGGTATCGAGCATTTTCCGGATGCGCCATATGGCCGTGTTGAGAGCCGAACGCGCCTTATCTGGCTCTAGTTCGCCCCAGAAAAGGTCTGCCAGACGCTCGCGACGATGGCCTCTCCCCATAAACTGAAACAGATAGCAGGCGAGAAGACGACCAGACGGACCAAGTTCTGACCGAATCACGACCCCATTATTATCGAAAGACGCTCCACCCAGCAAATTCACGTTCAGCATAGCGTGTCCCCACGCGGTGTAGCAGATCCAGGTATATAACAGAATCAAGCAATCACGATAAAATCACGAGGGCATCACAGGCAATCCCAATGCATAGACATAGAACTACTCATTGCGAGTTATTACTGCCGCATACAGCAACGACCCGGTGATCGCGTCGTGATCGGACTGGCGCAAGAACGAGTGTGACTCATGAAGGCATTTTACGTTCAGGCGTACACTTTCTGCTTCGTTATAAATATATGTCTCAGCAGGAGAGGTCGATGGCACTGGCTCGATTGGTAGAGATGGTAAAGTCTGCATGGCATGAAATTGGACTGTATGGGCAAGCCATGGACTATAGTCCTTGGGAAGAGGTTTATACCAATATAAAACACTTAGAGAAACGTGTTGAGGTCTTGGAGGGGCAGTTGACATCTGAAACTATTGCTCCCGACGCCGACTGCAATTCTCTCGAAAACCTTAAGACGTCCCGGTCGGTCTGAAACCTAAATTCGCGTTGAATGGCGTCAAACTCGGCCGAACCACGGGTAGCGCTGTGGCTATTGCCTCAATACTCTATAATCAGACCAGCAAAGGGTTGCCTCACGTACGGGAGAAAGAGTTCATAACGAGACTACGTCGCTGGAGGCAGGAGCAATGCGGCAAGTATGATGCCGGGATCGCCGCAGTTAATGCTATAAGTTCTCACCCTTGGCCCGGAGCAGCTCATCTTCCCGTACGATTCAAGGTGACATTAAAAGTAGCTTTATGCCTTCAGGGCACGGTTTTTGGAATGGATGTCACATGGGAACTTGAATATCCGAACTCAGCGATTTGCTTGGCACGCTGTTCAAATACGCTCGGGTCGGATGGCGTGCGCGCACGCATCCCGTCTACCATGCGATTGTACATACAGAACGCGGAGGAGATCAGAACAGCGAGCTGAATGTCCTCATCAGTCGCCCCAACATCAATCGCTCGCTTGACATCAACAGATTGCAACTGGCGGGCGTTAGCTCGCACTTTCAATGCGACGCGGATAAGTTCTTGCATCTTCGTCGATAGCTTATCCCAGCGTTCATTCTTGACGTCGTCGACGAGTTGACCAGCCACCTGCGAATGAACGCCTTGCTTCCCCATCAGTGCAGCGGCAAATTCCCCGTGTGTATCCATACAATAGAAGCAGTCATTCCCTGCTGATACAGCCGTCGCGATCAGTTCGCGATCCGAACGGGTCAGCGTAGTCCCTTTATAATCCTTCACTAACAGGGCGTCAGCGAGCGCTCGCAGGGGTATCTCCAAATCCGACGAAATCATCATAGTTGCCAATATTCCTGGATACTCGGGCAGTTTCCCGACAATTGGAATCTCTCTCGAACGTTTGATACGCTCCTCTTGTGTGGCTGTCATAGAAACCTCCTAACCTGTCATTTGCAGAGAGCTACTAATCGTATTTTTCAGCAAGGCAGCTCCTCCCGCTGCAATTGGGCACCATCGCGATAACCGATGTGTCACGACGAAATATCGACGTCCTTATTCGCCCCGCACGCAAGGATTTCGAGCGATGAGCGCACTGGGACCTGAACCCAGGGCCGTCGATTTAATAGGCAAATACTCTTGTCTTAGGCTCACTCTGCGATCTTGGACCCGAGCATCCTGTGCTGCTCAGCCCAATCGGACGGCAACTCGGCGAAGCTCATTACCCCCGTGCCCCGCGTTAGCCTGCCCTCGACAGCAGCACTCACGAGGTCAGGCGCCAGGAAGGCTAAGGAAAGTGTCATCCGAACCGAGCGCTCCGACAGCCCCTCAGGTGCCGCAATCTCATGCGTATTCATCACCTCCCCCGACACCAACTCTTCGACCCAGGCCCGCCCACGGGCAATGCTCAGCAGGAGCTTGTTTCGAGCTTCGGGACGGATTGGCCTGGAGGTGCCCTCCCCCGCCCCCTTCGGCAGAACCAGATCGCGCTTGCGAGTATGCCGCGGGCGCGACCAGGGGACCTCTACCACGCGAGGTTCGTGCCCCTCCGCCGCCTGAAGTGTGATCTCCAAGACGCCGCTCCGCACCACAACCCGCTCGATCAATCGGGTGACGACTTCCTGGTCAGACTCATCGTCACTGCCCTGCGGCACCCGTGTCCTGACTGCCTGGACGACCGCTTGCTCGAGTGCCGGCGCCGGCACTCGCGACACGGATCCTGCGTTGTCCTGCCGCCGCTGCAGCAGCGCTTGCGAGACATAGTAGCGATAGCGCGCCCCGCCCTTGTTGGCATGGGCCGGCGTCATCCGGTTGCTCTGGTCATCGTCAATGCGCCCTATCAGGAGGGCTTCCGAGCCCCACCACCGACGCTCCCGCCTCTTCTGCGCCAGGCGCGCCTGAACCGCCTCGAACACCTCGCGGGAGATGATGGCCTCGTGCTCCCCCGGAAAAGTTTTGCCCTTGTGCTTGATCTCGCTCAGGTAGACGCGATTGCGCAGCAGATGACCGAGTGGACCATTGGTGAAGGGAATGCCTCCAATCACCCGCCCGGACGACAATCTCCTCTGCCGTGTCACGAACCCGCTCCGCCGCAGCTCCTCCTGCAGGCGCGGGACCGAGCCGATCTCCAGATAACGCTGGAACAGCATCCGGACCTGCTCGGCTTCGGTTTCATTGACGAGAAGCTTACGGCTCTCGACTCGATACCCGAGCGGCACCACCCCGCCCATCCACAACCCCTTACGCTTTGAGGCTGCAATCTTGTCGCGGATGCGCTCGCCGGTGACCTCGCGCTCAAACTGGGCAAACGAGAGCAGCACGTTGAGCGTCAGCCGTCCCATGCTGGTTGTGGTGTTGAACGCCTGCGTGACCGATACAAACGAAACCCCATGCTCATCGAACAGCTCGACCAGCTTGGCGAAGTCCGCCAGGGAACGCGTAAGCCGGTCAACCTTATAGACCACCACGATATCAATCGACCGGGCGCGAATGGCGGCAAGCAGCAACTGCAGGGCGGGCCGCTCCATCGAGCCCCCCGAGAAGCCTCCGTCGTCATAGCGGCCCAGGATCAATCGCCAGCCCTCATGCGCCTGGCTCTTGATGTAGGCCTCTGCGGCCTCACGCTGGGCATCGAGCGAGTTGAACTCCTGCTCCAGGCCATGCTCCGTCGACACGCGGGTGTAGATTGCACAGCGCAGCGGCTTTGATGGCTCGCTTTTCATAGCCGCACCTCCAAAGCCCGTTTGCTCTGAGCAGTCGTTCCACCCTGGCGCAGGCCGAAGAACCGGGGGCCGTTCCACCGGGTGCCGGTGATCGCGCGCGCGACCTCCGACAGTGACCCGAAGGTCTGGCCTTTCCACTCGTATCCACGCACCTGCACTGTTACTCGGTGCAGCACCCCCTCATGCTCCCGTACCAGCAGTGTCCCGGGTTTGAGGCCCCGCGTCTCCTCCACGGGCGGTACGACCTTGCTGAGCCCGTCTCCCTTGGTTTTTGCCTTGGCAGCGTCACGGGCAATCTGCTCAAGCAAACGGACGGTGCCTCTATCGAGATCGCCAAAGGCGTCAGCTTGGAGCTTGTAGGCGAGAATACGGAGCAGGAGATGCTTTGGCAGATGATGCGGCGCTGAGCGCCCGAAGACGCGTCGCCACCGCACCTGTAAGTCATAGGTCTCGAGTTCACGCAGTCGCTGCAGTTCCTGCGCTATCCTCTGACGATCAGCATCGGCCCGTGCTGGGATTTCACGATCGCTCATCGCTCACGCCTCCCGTTCGACGATACGATAGACGCTTGTGCCGCTCTGGCCTTTTTCACGTACAAGGGCGTAGCCCTTCTTTCGTAAGGCGGTGAGGGCCGCTCGGGTGGTGTGGGGCAGCCACCCGGTGGCGGCGGCAAGTTCGCCAAGACCTGCCCCCTCCCCTCGCCGCAGGAGCGAGATCACCAGAGCCTGCTTGGAGCCATCCCGCGGGATGGATAGGCTTCCAACCGGTGCTGCTTCTTTCTGAGATTCAGTTGATTCTGGCGTGCAGTGGGTACTCCCATGCCCCTCCGGCTCGCCCTCAGCCTCAATACCGATGGCTTCCAGTCCAGCCCGCGTGATCCGCAGGCCGATCAACTGTCCCTCATCGTCGGTACGCCAGTCTGGCTGCTCACGAGTTACTGCAACCTCCTCGACCAGTCCCTGTGACAGTAGCTTGGACAAGCTGTTCCTGGCTGATCCAGTTTTGGGAGGGGCAGGCAGGGTAACAAGGAGATCCTCCCGCTGAGAGGCAGAGGAGAGCAGCATGAGCTGGGTGTCAGACAAAGTCATAGGACTGATCCTTGGGTTGTGACGGCACCTCTGCCGCCACCGCCTGAAGCCCCGCTCTGGCGTAAAGCCAGCAGGGAGGATCCGTCCTTTGCGGGCGACACCTGCTCTCCTTGGCTGGTGCTCGGGTGCCTGCTCCGTTCCTGTTAGCAGATTCGCTTCCTTTGCGCCTGAAGTCGAGCGCAGACAGAGCAACGAAAGTGCTTTGTTGGCGGCGCAATTGTCCTGCTGTGATCCGGCCGATGCGACCTCAGGTCATTGCCGCGAGGGTCTTGGCCCTGCCGGCCTGCGCAAGGTTGCCGGACGCTCAACCCTCTGCGGCCGCTCGCGGACGATTGGTGTGAGGGCGGTGAGATACCGGAGCGCCTGACTGGTTGCATCGACCTGGTCATCGTGACGACCGGTTGGGAACGCCAGCAGCTCAGACAAATAGCTGCTCAACCATGGAGCCTCTCGCGGCAGAAACACCTGACCGGCTTCAAAGCGGGCGGCCTGCGACAGCAGCCGGGCCAGCTTGTCAAACCGGGCTCGCTGCAGCAGCGGAAACAGCTCGCCTGTGCGCCTGAGATCCTGGGATAAGGCCCGCCCCAGCTCCGTATCCTCGATCAAGGTGGCATTGGCCTGGTACTGGGCGGAAAGGTCGATGATGCGGCGCCGCAGCTCTGGGCTCTCGAAGCGGCCCCGCACCACATCAAGCAGATAGTATTGCTGCCCCACTGCACCCCAGACGGTGCCGACCGACCAGTCGGAGGACTCCTCCAGGGTTGAGGCAGTATCCCACGATACGACCTTGAGCTCGAACTCATTGGGACGCCGGTCGTAGGAACGGATCCAGTCCCGCTTGATGGCGTTGCCCTCCGCCGGCATGGGGTTATACTGGTACTGGGCCGAGAAGTTGAGCATTCCGAGATTGCGTTTGGCCGCCTCAAGCCAGGCCTGCGGCTCTCGTTGGGAATGCAGCACCTCTCCTGCTTGCCGGCGGTACACAGCATTGGGCTTGGAGCCGATGCGGTAGGTGCAATCCTCTGTCGCGATGGCTGGGATCGAGAGCACCTCCCAGTCCTCCTTGTCGAGCACGTGCCCGACAAGATCGTCCTGGTGCAGGCGCTGCATCACAATCACAATCGCACCGTTCACCCGGTCATTGAGCCGCGAGTACAGGGTGGAGTCGTAAAACTCTGTCACCCGCCGCCGCTCAGCCTGCGAGAGCGCCGCGGCCAGTCCCTTGATGGGATCGTCGATGACGATGAGGTCCGCGCCGCGTCCGAGCACCGAGCCACCGATCGAACCGGCAAAGCGCGACCCGCGCTCGCTGGTCACCAGCTCCCGGTCACGCGAGCTGACGACCTCGAACTCGGGAAACAGGCTCTTGAACCAGGCACTCTCAACGATCGTCAGGAAGTCAGCGGCATGCTTTCGGGTCAGCTCATTGGCATAAGAGATCGCCATAATGCGCTTGCGCGGATCGTGGCCCATCACCCAGGCCGTAAAGGCAATGGTGACGCAGATCGACTTGGCCGAGCGGGGCGGCACATTGATGATCAGGCGCTTGCACTCGCCGCGCCACACCCGCATGAGCTGGTAGGCAATGGCGTGCACGTGCCAGTTGTCAAGGTAGGGTGTGCCGGGCTCAAGCGTATCGAAGCACTGCTCGATAAAGCTGGTCAAATCAGAGCGCAGGATGGCACGCAGAAGGGTAGCGTGATCACTCATCCCTTCCTCCTGCATCGTCCAGCCCACCCGCGTGACGCTGCAGGAAGCGGGCAATCAGGGCCTCCTCGCTCTGCGACACCTCCGGTCCGGATCCATCACTCTGCCCGTGCTGGTGAATGGTGAGGGCATCAAGCTTGAACAGAAGCTCGATGGCCCGCAGGTGGCCGCCGAGAGCCATGGCAAACAGCTTCTGGTGCAAGGCTTTGCGCATCGTCATCGTGACGCGCTTGCCTTGTGAGGACACGGTGATCGTCTCCGACAGATCGAGCTTGTCGTGCTCTGACCTGATCGGCTTTGCCTTCTTCTTACCGCTCGGGTTGCCGCTTTGACCTTTTTTGAACCGCGTATGCTGTGGTGGACGCTTGTAGCCGATATCAGAGGCGTCCGGTTGGGACTCAATCTCAGGCGCCATGACCACCCTCCTCCTCTGAAAGGGGAGCCAGTTCCCTGTCCTCGCGGGCCCGTTGCTCGGCCATCTCGCTGAAGGTCAGGCCTGTCTCGGCATGCCGCGCCTCGCTTCTGAACAGTGTCTGCCAACGCCGCACGATGACATCCACGTAGAGCGGGTCCAGCTCCAAGAGATAACCGCGCCGTTTAGTCTTGGCAGCGGCGATCAGCGTGGTGCCGCTGCCGCCGAAGGCATCAAGGATGATCCCCTTCGGCCTGGAGCAGTCCTTGATCGCATCCATCACCATCGCCACAGGCTTGACGGTGGGATGGGAGGCGAGCTCCTCCATACGGCCGCGCTTGAAAGTGTTCACGCCGGCATACGACCACACGTTGGTGCGGTAGCGGCCGTGACGACCCAGCTCGATGTTGTTGATGTGGGGTGCCCTGCCCTTCTTCCACAAGGTAATGAACTCATGCTGGGAGCGGTACAGCGATCCCATGCCACCATTGGTTTTGGCCCAGCAGATGATGTTCTTGAGCTCATCATAGGTGGCATGGCCCGCTTCCAAGAGTGCGTGAAGCTCATGCCAGTCCATGCAGATGTAATGGAGCGCACCATCCTGCGAGGCTTTGGCCAGTTCAGCGAGGACAGTCTTCAGGAACCCGATGAACTCTGGTCGGGACATCTCGCCTGACGCCATAACAAACTCGCGATGCTGAGTAGCGCCCAGGCCGCCGACATGACCATTCACGGCACAGTTGTACGGCGGATCGGCAAAGATCATCTGCGCCAGTTCACCGTCAAGGAGGCGTGCATAGGCGTGCGGGTCGCGGGCGTCGCCGCACATTACGCGGTGCTGGTCCATCAGCCACAGATCGCCAATCCGGCTCACAGCAGTCTCAGCGACAACGGGAACCGCATCAGTTGGGTCATCCTTGATGGCTGGCGTTGCAGGACTGTCCAGGATGATGTCAATCTCGGCGGTCTCGAAGCCGGTTAGCTCGGGCAGATCCATGTTGATGTCTGCCAAATAGGCGAATTCGAGCTTCAGGATCTCGTCGTCCCAGCCCGCCAGCTCTGCAAGCCGGTTGTCCGCGATCCGGTAGGCCCGCAGATCGGTCTCGCTCAGGTGTTCAAGACAGATCGTCGGCACCTGCTCGTGGCCAAGCTCCTTGGCCGCCTCAAACCTGCCATGACCAGCAACAATCTCAGCTTCAGCGGTGATCAGAATCGGATTAGTGAAACCGAATTGGCGCAGGCTCGCCTTGATCTTGTGGATCTGCTTCTTGGAATGGGTGCGCGCGTTATGCGGGGAACGCCGCAACGAAGCGACAGGGCAGTAGACCACCTTGAGAGCGAGACAAGGATCAAACGCGAGAGCACCTGGAGATTCTTCTGCGATGGTTGGGAGGGGCTGGTCTGCCGGACGGGTGGGGCTACGGCGTATGCGGTGGGTGGTAGTCATCATCGATTCCTTCAAGATGAAGGAGATCGACCACGTCAGAACGAGCAATCCCGCACCGCTCCCAGCCGAGACGCGCAAGCGCTCGGAGGCTGAAGAACGGAACGAGGACTGCTCGCAAAAGCGAAATGCCTCAGGAGTGCCGTCGACCTGATCGGTCTCGGGCTAATGCTGCACCAGAGTGCAACGAAGCTTACATAAGCGGCGCAGATTCTGCCGTCAAGCACTTCTGAGCATACCTGGCTCACTTTCCCTGCTCATCCGTTAGGATCATGGGCTGAATTAAGTAGAGAAGTAGACTCCCTTTGTCATCGCCTCTGCTGGCAGCCTTCCTGTACGGCTGTTTGCTTCAGAGATCCACGCTGAGGCGGCTAAGATGTTAGGATCCACTCATTGCAGAGAGCCCAACCTTGCAGCGAAAGACAAACTACGCTCCATTTTCCTGCTCGGATAGCCAAAGTTCCCTACTCTGGTTGGATGAATTCCCTGCTCATTCACGCAAGGGAAGTGGTTGTAAATTGCTGCTGCCGTTCGGCTTCTAGGGCCGAGAGGTGGCTCTGGCCTCCCACTTATAGGCCGGTTTCCCTGCACATTTCCCTGCAAGCAGGGACTTCCCAGTGGAGACTGGTTCGCGCCAGACTGCCAGCAGCACCAGCCCCTCAGGCTGGATTTACGCTAACTTCAAGCAGGACTTCAGGTTTCGGACGCCCGTTTGGTACACAAGGGTGGTCCACATGGTCCTCGCGATGACACGTCCCCGCAAACACCCCAAAACCGGCGTCTACGAGTTCCGCAAGCGCGTCCCCGACCGGCTGCGTCCTCTCGTCGGCAAGCGCGAGGTGAAGCGCTCCCTCAAGACCAAGGACCCTGCCCTCGCCCGTGAGCGGCACGCCGCCGTCGCCGCCGAGATAGAAGCGCAATGGAACCTCATGGCGTCCGGCGGGAGCACGCTTGGTACTCCGATGCCGGTTAGGCTTACCCACAAGCAGATCGTCGCCCTTTCGGGCGAGTTCTACCGCCAGACGGTGACCGCGCACGAGGACGAACCCGGTGAAGCGGACTGGTGGGCGCAGCTTGCCAGCATCGACTGGCGCTCGCCCCATGCGGAGCAGTTCGTCATCCGCCGCCGCGCCCTGGGCATGATCAAGAAGGCCTTTGACGGAAACGGCATCCGGTTTGCCGTCCCCAGTGTCCAAGTCGCAGGTCGCGAGGAAGCCGGGCCGGTGGCGGCCCATCAGGCTCTCAAGCTCGTCAAGCCGCCCCCGCCGGAAGGACAGGCGGGTTGAGCGGGCTGACACCAGCCGACCGAAATCTGAACAACCTGCACGATCCCGTTGGCCTGAATAAAGGTTCCGCGATGTTACGATCAGAAGCGAGAAGGGCCTTCCCACCTCATAGCACTTACAGATGATGCGGATGATGAACAGCCTTGCGGGGTGACGATCGTCCGGTTCGGGTCAGGTAGTGAAACTCGTTCACTGACAGGAACTTCCGTTGTTCCTGTCCAAAGCGGAAGTTCGCCCCCTGTCCGGAACGTGCCATATGCGGTCGTTCGGCAATTCGCTTGTAATAAGCGTTGCCGCCTACTCCATCGTCGGTACCGGCCATTTCCATCAGCCTCTTCTGATGGTTCCACAATGGACGTCGGTCAAACCATGCTCCCGCAACGCCATGCCATGATTATCGCAACCATCGGTTGGGCGAGCACATCGCCGAACAAGCTGCGAAAGCTCTTCCTTGCCGGCGTCGGCACCTCCGGGCGCTGCCATCCCGTGACGCAGCCGTGGCATGACGCCCTTCTCGTACTTCACTTCTGTGCCAGGACCGTCGCCGTGATGCCGGGTTGGACATGACGATGAACTCGGCTGAACAGCGAAGTTTAAGCTCGGTTAATTGAATCCGACTTTAGTAGCATCCGTGCTATGCCCTTGACGCATGACTGAATCACTTAATGCTGGTTGATACGCGAATAGAACATAATACATTGTTGATATTGCTGTGCATAAGAAATGGGGCTGATCACGATGTTGATTGCTGTTTTGAAGAGCTTCGGGCTCGGGCTTTGGAAGATCATGGTTCGTACAGGCGAGATCCGCGGAGCTCGAGCCTTGGCGAATTCCAAGCGTGGGGTTTACCACTACTGACGATATCCGTTCATCAAAGCAAAGGTCCGTTGCCTCAAAAGGGCACGATTTGGCAAATCAGCCCTGTGAGCCGATGCCGTGGACCCTGCGATTGGATGAATGCCCGAGGGATGAAACCCGCCGCGAGGCGGGTTTGCCTTTTCAGGCCGGCTGGTCAGCAATCGGTAGCACGGAGGCGTCGGTTACGATCCTATCGAGGGGCACTTGTGCCTCGACCCCAAGCTCCGCCAGAAGCCACTCGGCAAAGGTTCTCAGGGGTTGGCGTTGCCGGACGTGGCGGGGAAACACCAGATTGTGCCCGACATAGCGGACGGAGATTGACATTCGCTCCAAGGGCATGACCAAGCGGCCCGACGCGAGCTCACCCTCCGCGAGGCGAGTGGACTCCAGGGCGACACCCAGGCCTTGGGTAGCGAAGGCGATGGCCAGGAAGCTGCGGTCAAACCGGCTTCCGTTCGGGGGCGGCGCGACCAAGCCGTTAGCGGCGAACCAGTCCGCCCACTGGATCTGCTTGCTGTCGCTCTGGATCAGTACGTGGTCGAACAGGTCCGCTGGCGAGGTGATCGTCGCTGCAAGATCAGGCGTACACATGGGTGCCATCATCTCCTCGCCGAGAGGCACGACTACCAGCCCTTCGCCCCTGGGAGGACCATATACGATGTCCGCGTCGAACTCGTCGGAATTAAACCTTGTGTAGTCGGTTCCGGCTGCGAGACGAACCTCAATGCCGGGATGTTGCTTCAGGAAGGCGGCAAGCCGGGGTGTCAGCCATTGGGTTGCAAAGCTCGGTGCGCAATGCAGGCGCAGGAGCTTGGGTCCGCGGGTCGAGACCACCTCCATGCCTCGCCGCAAGTCATCGAAGGCCCGGCTGACGTGACGCATCAGCACCTCGCCCTCATAGCTTAGGCAAGCATGGCGGGTATCGCGTTCAAAGAGGGGAAGGCCGAGAACCTGCTCCAGCTTCCGGATCGCGTGGCTGACTGCGCTCGGCGTCAGGTTCAGCGCCGCGGCGGCCGCCCGAAAAGACCCTGTACGGCCGGCAGCCTCAAAGATCCGGAGATAGGAGAGAGGCACATCCTGAAGCATCAGGGTAGTGAATCAGATTCAACAGGAGGTGTAAATAATGCGTTTGTCCGAACGCGCGATCCGACGAATACTCCCCCAATAAAAGTAAAGACAATAAATCTTATTGGAGGAAACGATGTTGCTGAAAGGCAAGACTGCCGTCATTTCCGGTGCGGCCAGCGCGCGCGGAATCGGGTTCGCGACCGCCCGTCTCTTCGCCAGGCACGGCGCGAAGGTCGCCATTCTCGACCTCAATGAACAAGGCGCCAAGGACGCGGCTGCGGAACTCGGGCCGGATCATCTCGGCATCGGCTGTGACGTGGCAAACCTCGAATCGTGCAAGCAGGCCGCAGAGGCCGCCATCGTGGCTCTCGGCCAGGTGGATATCCTTCTCAACAATGCCGGCATCACACAGCCCGTGAAGACGATGGAGATCGACCAGGCGAGCTGGCAGCGCATCGTGGACGTCAACCTCACCGGTGTCCTCTATCTGAGCCAGGCCTTCATTCCCCACATGCGTTCCCGCCGGCAGGGCTCGATCGCCTGCATGTCCTCCGTCTCGGCCCAGCGCGGTGGCGGGATCTTCGGCGGGCCACATTACTCTGCTGCGAAAGCCGGCGTATTGGGACTGGCCAAGGCGATGGCGCGGGAACTCGGCCCCGATGGTATCCGGGTCAATTGCGTCACGCCGGGCCTGATCCAGACGGACATCACGGGCGGCAAGCTCACCGACGAGATGCGCAGGGACATCCTGAAAGGCATTCCGCTCAACCGTCTCGGCGACGCCGATGACGTGGCAGGTGCCTACCTGTTTCTTGCCTCCGATCTGTCCGCCTACATCACCGGCGCTGTGATCGACGTGAACGGCGGCATGCTGATCCACTGATCGGCGCTTGGGCGCCATCAGCTCGCGCCCTCCAACCCTGGAGAGACCGATGAATACGAGCACCAGCGACGCTGGACAGCAGGTGTCAAAGCCTCCCCTGTCCAACGTATCCCTCACCGAGCGCGCCTATTGCATCCGCCGCAATGCCCTCCGCATGGGCGAGGTGCAGGGCCAGGGCTACATCGCCCAGGCCCTCGGCATCGCCGACGTCCTGGCAGTGTCCTACTTCCATGCGATGAAGTACCGGCCGGAAGATCCCGAATGGGAGGAGCGCGATCGCTTCCTTCTCTCGATCGGCCACTATGCCATCGCTCTTTACGCGGCCCTGATCGAGGCCGGGATCATTCCGGAAGACGAACTCGAGAGCTACGGCTCCGATGACAGCCGCTTGCCCATGTCGGGTATGGCCGCCTACACGCCCGGCATGGAGATCACGGGCGGCTCGCTCGGCCACGGATTGGCGCTTGCGGTAGGGTTCTGCCTCGCCTTGAAGCGCAAGCAATCGAAGTCATTCGTGTATTGCCTGTTCTCCGACGGCGAACTGGGCGAGGGCTCCGTCTGGGAAGGAGCCTGGTCGGCGAGCCACTGGAAGCTCGACAACCTGATCGGCATCGTCGACGTCAACAACCAGCAGGCGGACGGTCCGGCCTCCGAGGTGACCGGCTTCGAGCCGCTCGCGGCCCGTTTCGAGTCGTTCGGCTGGCATGTGCAGCGGGTCAACGGCAACGACATCGATGCCCTCGTTGCCGCGTTCGACGCAGCCCGCAACCTGAACGAGCCCAAGCCGCGGATCGTGATCTGCGACACCAAAATGGCCAAGGGCGTCCCGTTCCTTGAGGAGCGCGAGCGCAACCACTTCCTGCGGGTCGAGCCGCACGAATGGCAGAAAGCCCTCGAACTGCTTGACGCCGGGAGGACACCATGAGGCGCTCGAAATACACACGGCCCGCCTGGCTCGGGGAACAGGGCGAAGGAGGACAGGGTACGGCGGACAAGCCGCGGCTGACCACCTCGGCGATGATCGCTTCGCTCGCCGGCTCCGACCAGCGCACGAAACCTGCCCCCTTCGGCCACGCCCTTGCGGCCCTGGCCGAGACACGTCCGGAGATCGTCGGCCTGACGGCGGACTTGGCGAAGTACACGGACCTGCATGTCTTTGCGAAGGCTCACCCGGACCGTTTCTACCAGATGGGCATGGCCGAACAGCTCCTGATCAGTGCCGCCGCCGGCATGGCGCGGGAGGGCTTCATGCCCTTTGCGACCACCTACGCGGTCTTCGCGGCACGGCGCGCCTACGATTTCATCTGCATGGCGATCGCCGAGGAAAACCTCAACGTGAAGATCGTCTGTGCCCTGCCGGGCCTGACAACAGGGTATGGGCCGAGCCATCAGGCCACTGAGGATATCGCCATCTTCCGGGGCATGCCGAACATCACCATTGTCGATCCCTGTGACGCGCACGAGATCGAGCAGGTGGTGCCGGCCATCGCGGCGCATCAGGGGCCCGTCTACATGCGCCTTCTGCGCGGCAACGTGCCTCTCGTGCTCGACGAGTACGGCTACACGTTCGAGCTCGGGAGGGCCAAGATGCTGCGCGACGGCAATGACGTGCTGATTATCTCGTCCGGCCTGATGACCATGCGGGCGCTCGAGACGGCAAAGGCCCTCTCGGATGACAAGGTGGATGTCGCGGTGCTGCACGTGCCCACGATCAAGCCGCTCGACGAGGCCACGATCCTGAAGGAGGCATCGCGCACCGGTCGAACGGTGGTCGTGGCGGAGAACCACACCATCGTCGGCGGCTTGGGAGAGGCTGTCGCCGGGCTCCTGATGCGCTCCGGCGTGTTCCCGACTGCCTTCCGCCAGGTCGCCCTGCCCGATGAATTCCTCGATGCTGGCGCCCTGCCGACCCTCCATGACCGTTACGGCATCTCCACCAAGGCCATGACGGACAGCATCAAGGGCTGGCTTTAGGAACGCTTGCCTCGAGGCCCATGACCTGGGGCAAGCGGTAGCTGATCAATCCAATCCCTCACAACGACCAAGAAGCCCGGCCAACGGGCATCATCCAGAAGGAAAACGCTTATGAAGACCACGATTTCACGCCGCACCCTCCTTGCCGGGGCCTTCGCGACCCCGGCCATCCTAACCTTCCCCCGGGGCGCTCAGGCCGCCACCAACCTCACGCTGGGCCACAACGCGGCTCCCGGCAATCCACGCAGTATCGCGACGGAGCGTTTCGCCGAATTGGTCAAGGAGAGATCGAACGGCAACATCAGCGTCCGCGTTGCAGGATCCGAGCAGCTCGGCAACGAGCAGTCGCTGCTCACAAGCCTGCGGACTGGTGCCGTCAGCATGACCGTCAACAGCCAGGGCTCCACGTCGGCGCTCATACCAGAACTCGCGGCACTCGGTCTGCCCTTCCTGTTCGCGGATAGCGCCGCTGCCTTCAAGGTGCTCGAGGGCCCGATCGGCGAGGAACTCGCCCAGCGCTTCGCCAAGGTCCAGATGGTGCCTCTCGGCTGGTGGGACAACGGCATTCGCCACATCACAAACAGCAAGCGACCCGTGGCCAAACCGGCAGACCTCAAAGGTCTCAAGATCCGCACGCCGCCCGACCCGATGACGATCGACATCTTCCAGGCGCTCGGCGCCGGAACCGAGCAGATCAGCTTCGGCGAGCTCTATATTGCACTCCAGCAGGGAGTGGTCGACGGACAGGAGAACCCGCTCACCAACATCGCGAGCTCGAAGCTCTTCGAGGTGAACAAGTACATCAGCCTGTCGGGCCACAAATGGGAGAGCTCGCCCTTCCTGATGTCGCAGATCACCTGGACCCGCCTGTCCGCGCCGGACCGGGAAATCATCAAGACCGCTGCCAAGGAAGCAGGCGACCTGCAACGCAAGCTGTTTGCCGAGAACGAGGCCAAGTTCAACGCTCAGTTCAGGGCCGATCCGAAGCTGGCCGTCAACGAGGTAGATAAGCCCGCATTCCGGGAAGCGTCCGCCAAGGTCGTCGACACCTGGCGCGCAAAGCCCTTCGGTGACTTCGTTGACAAGCTGGTCAAGGCTGCCCAGGTCTGATGCCATGACCCGCGTCTCCCCCCTGCCCCACCATGATGAACCAGCGCGGGCCATGGGGGGCGGCGCGCTCACCGTGGCCAATATCATCGATCGCACGGTCGGCTTCGTATGCCGTGCAGTGATCCTTCTGACCGGACTTGCACTCCTTGTCCTGCTGACGGCGAACGTCGTTGCTCGTTACGTGATGGAAAGCGGCGGCTTTCGCTTCTCCCAGGAACTGCCGGAGCGACTCTTCCCCTGGTTCATCATGGCCGGCGTCGCGCTCGCCGTGCAGAAGGGCGGCCACATGGCAGTGGAGTCACTGCTGGCCCGCCTCAGCCGCAGCGGCGCACGCGTCCTGCTGCTCGTCGGCTTCGCGATCATCATCGCCTCCTACGCCATTCTTGGCTGGGAGGCGATAGGGGTTGCCGATATCGTGTCGATCGAGACCAGCCCCGTTCTCGGACTGTCCAGTAGCTGGAGTTACTACGCACTTGCCCTCGGCTGCCTCGCGGTCATCCTGACCACATTCGCGCTTGCCCTGCGGGTCTGGAAGCTCGGCCCCGAGGCCATGCCGACCCCCGATCCAGAGGAGACCGGCATATGAGCATCATTCTCGTTGTTGTCTTCACGGTCCTGATGCTGCTGGCGATCCCCGTCGGGCACGCCCTCGTCATTGCCGCAGGAGTGACCTTGGCGTGGCAGGGCGATCTGCCGCTGATGATCGTCGCGCAGCAGATGTACCAGCAGACGCAGTCCTTTCCGATGCTGGCCCTGCCCTTCTTCATGATGGCCGGCAGCCTGATGCTGGGCGGCAAGCTCGGTGAAAAACTCCTGGGCTTCGCCACCAAGGCGATGCAGCGCTGGCGCGGGGGGCCACTCTCGACCACCGTCGTGGCCTCGGTTGTCTTCGGCGGCGTCTCGGGAAGCGCGGTCGCCAATGCCAGCGCCCTCGGATCGGTGCTCATCCCTTGGCAGAAGCGCCAGGGCTATCCGGCCGGGCTGTGTGCGGCAAACAACGCCACGTCGGCTATCATCGACATCCTGATCCCGCCGTCGATCCCGCTGATCCTCTATTCACTCGTCAGTGGCGTCAGCATCGCCGACCTGTTCACGGCGGGTATCCTCCCGGGTATTATCATGGCGGGTGGGCTCATCCTGACGTGCAGCCTCATCGCGCGGCGGCGTGGCATCCACTCGGAGGATCCGGCCGTCAGCCGGATGGAGCTCC
The DNA here is from genome assembly GCF_056148915.1 of Microvirga sp. jy35. Lineage (NCBI taxonomy): Bacteria > Pseudomonadati > Pseudomonadota > Alphaproteobacteria > Hyphomicrobiales > Methylobacteriaceae > Microvirga > Microvirga sp. jy35. Next base: position 58,233 of record NZ_JBWBEW010000031.1, read on the forward strand.
TGAAGCTCGCGGTGCTGAGCGGTCCCGCCCTCCTGATGCCGATCCTGATCCTGCTTGGCCTGCGCTTCGGCATCGCCACGCCGACCGAAATCTCGGTGCTGGCTGTCGTCTATGCGCTCGCGCTCAGCGCCTTCTTTTATCGCGACCTGACGTGGAAGCGTTTCTACCACAGCCTGATCGAGTCGGGCATCGCGACCGGTGTCGTCATGCTCGTGATCATGGGCAGCGCCATCGTGGGCTGGATCCTGACCTTCGACGAGGTTCCGATGCGCTTCGCCGAGTGGGTCACGGCCACGATCAGCAATCCACTGCTGGTCATCCTGGCCATGAACATCCTGCTCCTGATCGTCGGCATGCCGCTCGACCTTCCTCCGGCGATCCTGCTGCTGGGACCGATCTTCGTGCCACTGGCGGCGTCAATCGGACTGGATCCAGTGCAGCTCGGGATCATCATGGTGCTCAACCTTGGCATCGGGCTCTACACGCCTCCGATCGGGACTACGCTCTTCATTTCCTCGTCTATCGCAAGAGCGTCGCTGGCCGACACCACTCGTGAGCTCTGGCCCTTCCTCGCCGTCTCCCTGCTGGTTCTTCTTGCGATGAGTTATATTCCGGCCCTCACGCTCTACTGAGGCGGAAGGCGTCCGGCCGGTTCGGTCGCGGCGCTTTCCCCCGAGTTCTTCCTGCCAACGAATGACCTGCCGAAGATCGGCAGCAATGGAATGGACGACATGACACGCATCGCTTTCGTCGGCCTCGGTGCCATGGGCCTGCCCATGGCCGGCAATCTCCTGTCGAAGGGGTTTGCCATTACCGGGTACGATATCAATGCCAAGGCCCTCGACGCTCTCGAAAGCGCCGGAGGCAAACGGGCGGCGACGCCCGCCGATGCAGCGGCCGAGGCAGATGCCCTGATCCTCATGGTGGTGAACGCCGCCCAGGCGGAGGCGGTCCTGTTTGAGGGAGGGGCGCTCGCGTCCCTTCGACCCGATGGCGTGGTGGCGCTGATGGCGACGTGCCCGCCAAGTGCGGTTGAAGCGATCAACCATCGCATCCTCAAGGCCGGACGTCGGCTGATCGACTCCCCCGTATCGGGAGGCGTCGCAGGCGCGAAAGCGGCGACGCTCACGATCATGGCCGCAGGGCCGAAGGACACGTTCGATGCCGCGAAGCCCGCTTTCGATGCTCTTGGCGACAAGGTGTTCCACGTCGGCGAACGTCCTGGGCAAGGCGCCATGGTCAAGACCGTCAACCAACTCCTCTGTGGCGTGCACATTGCCGTGGTGGCGGAGGCTTTCGCCCTGGCGGCGAAGGTCGGCGTCGATCTCAGGATCCTGCTGGAGATCATGAGCGGTTCTTCCGCTTCGAGCTGGATGCTCAAGGACCGCGGACCGCGCATGCTGGAGGCTGAGCCAGAGGTGACGAGCGCAGTGGACATATTCGTCAAGGATCTCGGCATCGTGCTGGATGCCGGTCGGGACGTGAAGGCGGCGCTGCCCTTGGCGGCGGCGGCCCAGCAGATGTTTCTTGCGACCTCGGGGCGTGGAGACGGCAAGGCGGACGACAGTCAGATCATCCGGTCTTATCTCGCCCTGAACGGTATCGATTAGCCTGAGATCACCATAGCACCTCTATTGTTGAGGCCCATTACCCCGGGCCTCCGTCTTGATGCCTTTCTCCACGCGCTCATGGCTCCGGACCGCATGGCAAGGCTCGCCCGTCATGGGATCAACGGGACTGATGCCGTCACATCCCGACTGCGGCAGCCTCGGGATCCGCTGTCCTACTTGGCCCGCCGTTGCTGGTCAGGCGAAGGGTGGCCGGCTTGCGCCAGGGTGTCGCGTTCAATCATCGGCATGGCGGCACCATCTTCGTCTCCGTCGTCAATCGTTACCGGAGTCCGAGATGGCCGTTCGCATCCCCCAGAGCTTATCGACGGGTCTCAGCCCGGAAACTGCATTGGATGTGCTCGCCTACGAGTTGCGTGAGCAAAAGGCGCAGACGCTAGGGGCTCTGGGAGGTCAAGTTGAACAAGCCCTTGCGGAGATACGCGCCTTCGACGCAGCGAAGCACGGATTGGATTGGGAAGAACGCCGCCGCGCAATGCGGGATGATGCGGCTGACCTGGTTTGGGCCTTCATGATCCAGCGGGAGCTGTGTGGGTTCCGGAATTGGGAAGCAGTCGTGAAGGATTACAATATCCCACGTGAGGTGTTGAACCGTGTCGGTCAAGTCCGGCGCAAGGCAGACTAGACACCTCACAGCACCCGACCCGCGATCCGCCTGAACGGATCCATTCATGAGCCAGTGCTCGGAAGGTCCGAAACGGGTCAAACCCGGCCCATCAGCGTGGCTGTGCGAAGGTCCGCTGACCCTATGCAACCAAACTTTCAGCTTACTTCGGCTCCGTGCCATGAAGCGACGTTCCGAGCTCACATCCATCCGATACGTCGAAGCCCAACGGTCTACACGCGAACATCCCGGCAGGCACGAGCGTCCCAGACCTATTTAGGGCTCTCACTCGAATGTCAGCACCTGCTCTACGCATGGCCACCACCCCCGCGACGCTCACCTCACGCCATCTGTCTGCCTTATGCCGGAACTAGACTCTTTCGCCCGCTTAA